>JACVQI010000081.1 GCA_015661095.1 Gammaproteobacteria bacterium | reverse complement strand
CAGATCCATGTTGAAATTGATCACCACCATGAGCCTCCCTTCGTCATCATAGATACCGCGCCAGTGCGGCACATAGCCGTCCTCCTCCCAGGTCTGGCCGCGAAAATAAGTGTAGATCCCGGGGATCTGGATCTTCTGGTCGAGATCATAGAGCACGTGCATCACTTCATCCTGATCCGGGATCTCGAGGATCTGCCGGTTCGGGAAGACCTGTTTCAGGGTTTCCACGAACCTGACCCATTCCGCGGTACCATGGAAATCATCGACCATGAGAAAGCCGCCGCGTAGCAGATATTCCCGCAGTTTGGCGGCCTCGACGTCGTCCAGCGTCCAACTGCCCACTTCCACGGCATACAGCCAGGGAAAATCGAAGATTGAGTCGTCATGCAGGTCAATGATGCGACCACCGTCCCCGTCTTCACGATTGACCGGGGCGCCGGCGACGCGGGACAGCCGGCCTATGCCCTGCATGAAAAAATGTTCGGCGTCGGGTGCATCGGTCATCCAGCTCGATCCACCCCACCACCGGCCATAAGGAGACATTTGATAGATCAAGCGCGCGAAATGGAATTCAGCCGTGGGCAGCGTGGTGGGGCTGGTTGTTTCCCTGGCCGGATCCGACATGACGCTCACCGCCACGGCCAGCATAGGGATGGCGAATATCAGGGTTGGTTTGCGCATATCGCCATCGGAATGCCCGGACTCTCAATACAACTTAATACAACAGACAATTTACACTCCTGGCCGTTGCTGTTTAACAGGCATTACCAGCCACAGGTCCGGTTCGCGTTATTGGTCTGCAACCATTCCAGCAGTGGCTGGAAATATTCAATGATGGCGGCAGCGTCCATTTGCCGTGTGCCGGTCAATTGCTCCAGGGCTTCCTGCCAGGGGCGGCTCGCCCCAAGCTTCAGCATCGCCATGAAGCGTTCACCGGCCTCTTTATTGCCATAGACGGAACACTGATACAACGGACCGGTATGCCCGGCCGCCTCGCACAGAGCCTTGTGAAACTGGAACTGCATGATGAAGGACAGGAAATAGCGTGTATAAGGTGTGTTGCCCGGAATATGATATTTCGCGCCCGGATCGAAATCCGCTTCCGTGCGTGCTACCGGCGAGACTATGCCCTGGTACTTTGTGCGCAGATCCCACCAGCCCTTATTGTAATCCTGCTGGCTGATGCGGCCGTCAAACACGGCCCAGCGCCACTGGTCGATCATCTTGCCGAACGGCAGAAACGCAATCTTATCAAGCGCCAGTTTCATCTGTTCGTTAATGATGGCTTCGTCCGTCCGGGATGCGGCACTGATCAACCCGAGTTTATGCAGGTATTCGGAAGTCATCGACAGATTCACCGTGTCGCCGATGGCTTCGTGAAAACCGTCATGGGCTGCCCCCTGAAATAGCATCGGCTGGTCCTTGTACATCAAGTCATAGTACACGTGACCGAGTTCATGAAAGACTGTGAACAATTCCTCGCCGGTGGGCAGGATGCACTGTTTGATGCGCACGTCATCCTTGCCGTCCATGGTCCAGGCACTGGCGTGACAGACCACCTCCCGATCCCGCGGTTTGATCAGCATGGAACGTTCCCAGAAACTGTCCGGTAACTGCGGCATGCCCACGGAGGTATAAAAATCCTCGGCCATTTCAACGATGGCGACGGCGCTTTGTCTGGTGGCCTCCAGCTCGGCATCCGCGCGGCCTGCATCGGCCAGTTTTTTGGCAATAGCCGATTGCCGGGCTTCCAGTTCGATATTCAGATTGAGATCGGCAAGACCGGGATAAGGCTCGACCAGGTCGTAGATCTCGCCCCATTGTTGCGCCCACATATTGCCCAGCAGGTGCGCGGGTATGGCACCGGTGCGCGACACCTTGTCCTCACCGTAGTGATCCGCCAGCTTGTCCCGCACATAACAGTGCAGTTGATCGTAGAGCGGTTTTACCTGGCCCCATAATCGTTCCGTTTCCTGCTCGAATTCCGTCGGCGTCATGTCGTAACCGGCTTTCCACATTTCACCGAGATCCGTGAAGCCCAGCTCCCGTGCACCTTCGTTGGTGAGTTCGACGAAGCGGGTATAGTCGTTACGCATTTTCGGCGAAATCGTGTGCCACCCGGTCCAGGCATCCAGTTGTGCCGCATAGTCATGTTTTTTATCGGCCAGGATCTGTTCCAGTTCCGTCAGTGACTTGCAACTGTCCGGGCCGGATGGGCAGTATTTGCCTTCGCCGTACTGGCCTTCCATGCGAGTGGCGATCTCGGCCAGTTCCGCACGCTTGGCCGGGTTCCTGGGCGCGGGCATGGAAGTGCCCAGCTTCAACAGCTTGATGGCGCGCGCCGTATCCTCGCTCATAGTCGCCTGCTCGTAGGCTTTGGCCATTTCGACCTTCTCGCTCAGAAAAGCCAGCATGCGTTCGGAGGATTTTGCTGCGATGACGGCGGTATCCGGGGTTATGTAGGTGACCCGGATCCATTGGGCTGCCGCCGCTTCCCTGTTCAGTTCATCCAGTTGCCGATTGACGTCCGCCACGAACTCGTCTGCGGTCATCGTTGGCGTGGCGGGAACTTCCGTAGCCGTAGACTCAGTGGTGACCGGAGTGTCCGTAGCAGTATCGCAACCGGCCAGGGTCAACGAGAAAACAATCAGGCAGGATAGTGATGGTTGGATGATTTTCATTTAGTTACTCCATGGATTTAATAGCAACCGATTAGTGGGTATTGCCAGTGAATTTTTTTATCGGTTTTGATAATAATAACAGTAATACGCCCGTACCGACGCCAATGGCGATGATTTGCAGATACAAGCCCGGCATGTCATTCAGGGATTCCGGATTGAAGCGTCCGGCCAGTAGCCCGGCCAGAATATTGCCGAGGGCGCTGCCGAGAAACCAGATCCCCATCATCTGGCTGACGAAACGTTTCGGCGAAAGTTTGCTGACAGCACTCAGGCCTACGGGGCTGAGGCAGAGTTCCCCGGTGGTGTGGACCAGATAGGTAAAGAACAGCCAGGTCGGCAGGACGGTTTCGCCATTGATCACGAATCGGGAAGCACCGTACATGAATAGAAAACCGAGCCCCATCTGGATCAGTCCGAACGCGAACTTGGCCGGCGTCGACGGATCGAGGTTACGTTTGCCGAGGTTGATCCACAGGGCCGCGAAGAAGGGGGCGAGGATCAGTATCATCAGGGGGTTCAGGCTTTGAAACCAGCCCGTTGGGATCTCAACACCCAGAAACAGCCGATCCGTATAGCGTTCGGCGAACAGGTTCAGGGAAGAACCGGCTTGTTCGAACCCTGACCAGAATATCACTTCGGCGAATACCAGCACGACGATGACGCTGACGCACTTACGCTCCGTTGCGTTAAGTTGACCGAATATAAAGACGTAGGCGAAATAGAGGATGGCCATGAGGGCGATCGTGAGCGTCGTCCAGTGGGCCAGTTCCACGGCATTGAAGGTCCAGGCGCCGGTAATGCCCAGCAGGGTGAGCAGGGCGGTCAGGGCAACACCGATCCCGACCTTCAGCCAGCCGTGACTGGGGGGAGATTTATGTGTACCGTCGGCACGCAGATGATCGGGCAATAAACCGGCGTTACCCAGATGATGCCGGGTCAGCCGGTACTGGATCAATCCGAACAGCATGCCGACACCGGCCGCGGCAAAGCCATAGTGCCAGCCGAACCGTGCGCTTTCGCCCAGGGTGCTGCAAATCAGCGGTCCAACCATGGCGCCCAGGTTGATGCCCATATAAAAGATGGTATAGCCGGCATCCCGTCTGTGGCTGTTATCCTGGTACAGTTCACCGACGATCGCGCTGATATTCGGTTTTAACAAGCCGGTGCCGAGGATCACGAAAACCAGGCCTAGATAAAAGGTGGAGGTGGCCGGGATGGCAAGCGTGAAATGGCCCAGCATGATTATAATGCCGCCGTACCAGACCGCGCGCTGCGCGCCCAGCAGGCGGTCCGCCATCCAGCCGCCGGGCAGGGGGGCGACAAACACGGCGGCCGTATAAATGCCATAGATCGCCGTGGCCGTGGCATCGTCGAAGCCCAGACCACCATCAGCGGTGGCGGCGATCATAAACACCAGCAGGGCACGCATGCCGTAGTAGCTGAACCGTTCCCACATTTCGGTGAAGAACAGGGTAGACAGGCCACGCGGATGCGTGCGTTCGGAAGTTACACTGGTTGTCATGATGTCCCCGGGATTAATTGTGAATAAAATGTCAGGCTGGTATCTTAACCCGTCATCCCCCTATTTGAAATTTTTCCAGAGGTTCAGATGGGCTGAGATACCGGCCCCGATTCCAGCCTTAGCGGCGTTCGTTAATGACTGTGCCGAGTAAAAATTTTGCCACATCTTAAAGGTTTAATCGTGAAAGCAGATGTCATCTTTAGACGACACAATTATCGTGTCCGGCACTGACAAGATTCTGCATACGAGGTTGTTAGTGTTATTAACTAATTGTATTTATTGATATATTTATATAATTACCAATCCAGGCAATCTGGCACTGGAATTGCGCTGCTGGATAATAACAGGTCATTACGAGGAGATTTGTTATGTCCATGACCAAATTACCACTGGAAGTACCCATATCTATTTTTGCGGCAGGCTGCATTATCTGTGTCCTGGCCGGACTCGGGGCCTTTTCAACTGCTGTCGACATGGCGATGACAGAGGCAATGATTAAAATCGGATTCTCTATCGGTCTCACCGGGGCCGGGTTATCCCTGATTATATTTCTCATCAATAAAATGAATAGCAGACGAGCCGGAAACTGAGCAGCAGCGATTACTTTTCAAAAAAGATTCAAAATTCACCCTATAGCGCAATCTGCCATGCAGACTGTGGAGGTGTTTTTCTTATCTGTCGAAGTAAATATGAACATCCATTCTTGTTTCAGGTCATATGTATCGAATCTTAACGAAAATGACTTAGATCAATCTGGAGAGTGTTTATATATACACCCTGGTGATATATTTAAACTGTAAGTCGATTTTTTAATCTAAAAAACGGACCAGCAAATAGTAATATTTGCAGTGCCAGGAGAGTAAAGCGGTGCTGTTATCGCATTTGCTCAATCGCCTCATCAAGGTGGGTACGTTGCGCGTGATCGACGCCAACGGAAAACATCACCTCTATCAGGGGACCGAGGGTCCCCATGCCACTTTGCGGTTGCATGATCGTAGCCTGCACCATCGCCTGTTTACCAACCCGCGCCTGGCCCTGGGCGAGGCCTATATGCACGGCCAGGTAACGATCGAGGATACCGACCTGTACGGATTTCTGGAATTAATCGGCATGAACATGCGGCATACCGGGCAGATCGCCATGGACGGTGTGAGCGATATCCTGAGCCGGTATGCGCGCAGTATTATGCAGTACAATTCCTTGCGGTCGTCACGGGCCAATGTCGCGCGGCACTATGACCTGTCGGAAAACCTCTATGATCTGTTTCTGGATCGGGACAAACAATATTCCTGCGCCTATTTTAATTTCCCCGGCGCTGACCTTGAGCAGGCACAGGAGGAGAAAAAACGTCACATCGCCGCCAAGCTGCTGCTGGCGCCGGGCCAAAAGGTGCTTGATATCGGCTGCGGTTGGGGCGGATTGGCCATCCATCTGGCCAGGGAGTCTGGCGCCATCGTGACCGGGCTGACGTTGTCCGGGGAACAGTTGCGTAGCGCCAGGGAACGGGTAAGCAATTCGGGATTAACCGGGAACGTCAGCATCCATCAGCGCGACTACCGCGAACAAACGGGCGAATTCGATCGCATAGTCTCGATCGGTATGTTCGAACACGTCGGCATCGGTCACTATAAACACTTCTTCAGGCAGTTATACAAATTGTTGCGCGATGACGGTGTGGCTCTACTGCATACCATCGGCCGCATGCGGGGCCCTGGCGTCACCGATCCCTGGTACCGTAAATATATCTTCCCGGGTGGATATGTTCCGGCCTTGTCGGAGATCCTCCCGTTCATCGAGCAGACGGGATTCATGGTCACCGATATTGAGATCCTCAGGCTGCATTATGCCGAAACCCTGCGCCACTGGCGCCGGCGTTTCCTGGTCAATCGGCTCGAGGCGGCCGCATTATACGACGAAACTTTCTGCCGGATGTGGGAGTATTATCTGGCGAGCAGTGAAATTGCCTTTCGCTATTTAGGTTCAGCCGTTTTTCAGATTCAACTGGCAAAGCAACACCATGCCGTGCCACTGACGCGCGATTATATGAGCGCCATCGAGCCGGAAGTATTCGGGAAGGACCGGCGCCGCAACAACCGTCGCGCCGCATAAAACATCAGACAGGATTAGAATTAATCCTGTCTGAATTTCACAAGAAATTATTCTTTACTTTGAACGCTTCGCAGTTAACGGCTCATCTGTTCCCGCCACGTTGCGGGTAAAACTGATTTCATCATCGGAAACGATCTCACCTTTATAGCCGATGATCAACGCCTGGCCCTGGTAATTCAGGTTTTCGGTAAAGGTGACAGTGGTTCCTTCGACTTTCCCGTCCGTAAGCGTTGCTGCACCGTTGGGTGTCGTAATCGTGCCGGTCAGCGTCGTGCCTTCAACCTTGAAATCATAGGTGTAACTTTGCTCCCCGATCTGGGTATTAAATTTCGCAGTCCAGGCACCGGTGATATCGGCGGCATGGGCGCTGAGGGGCAGCGCGATGAACAGGATTAAAGCGCGGAAGATCTTCTGGAATGACATGTTGGTCTCCTTAGTTATGGTTATACACCGGTAACTATACGCCATTCAAGGTTACTGGCAACAACGATCACCGGTCACTCCGTACCCAGGGGCAGCTCATTTTTAAATTAATAGATTGGTCGGGGTGACAGGATTTGAACCTACGACCCCCACGTCCCGAACGTGGTGCTCTACCAAGCTGAGCTACACCCCGACTTGCAGCATATTATAAAGGCATATACTGTTTTTGAAATAAAAGATTGTTATTTGGTGACAGGATTTATTCCATACGTCCCTGTATTCCACCCTACGGGCCGCGCTGCGCGCGTTCAAAATTGCTCCCGGCAATTTTGTACTCCGCGCATCCATGCGCTCCGCCCTAACGGGCCGTGCTGCGCACGTTCACAAAACTGTCAGGAACAAGTTTTGAACATTTTTCGGAGAAAAATGGCCTGAAAGGTGAGCCACAGGGATGTGGCGAATAAATTTGTTCCTGACAAATTTGTGAACTTACGACCCCCACGTCCCGAATGTGGTGCTCTATCAAGCTGAGCTACTCCCCGACATAAGGCATATTATAAAGACTTATGCTGATTTTGAAATAAATAGATTGTTTCTGAGTGACAGGATTTATTCCATACATCCTTGTATTTCACCCTTCGGGCCAGCCTGCGGCTGTTCAATTTCGCTCCTGGCGAAATTGTACTCTGCACTTCCATGTGCTCCGCCATGCGGGTGGTGCTGCGCACATTATTCTGTGGCCAACGATCCTCCTGCCGTAGGTTTACGGTACGATGCACCGCCAGTAAAACCTGATCAGCATTTGCGGTCCTTCAGCCGTGGTTCGCCGGTGCGCACCCAGTAATCAAGCCGCTTCTGCTCCTCCGGGCTCACGGTCTTCATGCGTTCCTTGAGTTCTGCCATGGCGTAATCGGCGATCTCCCATTTGCCTAGATAGCATGCGGTCGCCATGATCCCGGCTGAATTCGAGGCCAGCCGCCGGTTGCGCTCGGCGTCTTCCACCACAACATCCTCGGCCAGTTTGTAGGCGAGGTCATAGTAGAAATACGATTCCTTGTACTTATACTGGTCCCAGTAAAACCCCCCTAGACCGCGCGCGACGACTTCCTGATCGATGCCGCTGACCAGTACGTCCGGGAAATTGATGATCTCGTCAGGCGGATACATCTGCAACACACGCAGCGCATGCAGCCAGGCCCACTCCTGTTCCTCAACCTGCTTCTTCGCCTCGTACACGAGTCCATGTTCGTACAGCTTCACGCCGATGATGGCTTCGCCATAGCCATAGGTTCTGTCCAGGTTGTCAGCGAGCATCTGGAGTTCCGGGTTGACGTCGAGGAAATCCTCCTGCGGAAAAGTGGATCTGCCGATGACGGCCAGTTGTACAGTGCCGGACTGTGGCGCGGACGCTCCGGTAACAACTGACGCAGCGGGCGCGGGAGAAGGTTGCGCAACCGGCACTGGGGCGGATTGATCTCCCTGCGGCATGAATTTATTCAATATGCCATTCTGATACAGCACGAAGGTCAGCGCCGCCACGCCGACGAGAGAGATCGCCCAGCCGCTGCCCGACTTGCGCTGCACCTTGCCGGGCTGCATGGAGTAATCGGAGACAGGCGACTCCATTGCGGGCTTTCTTTGGGCGTGTGTCGCGGCCGGCGCTGGTTTCGTGGCTGCCGCTGCGGGCGATGAGACCGGTCCGGATTTGTCCGAAGTGAGGACATGCACGATCGCATTGTGCAGCCATTCTTTTTCCGCGCGCTTGAGGTGAGCACCCAATTCGACGGTGGCGCAGTCGCTGCGAATGATGACGCTACCTGCATCAGTGCTGTAGTTACCTCCCAAATCGGTGAATTTGACCAGTTTCGGCGCCAGGCGCCGCATCTGCTCCTGCTGCTTCGGCTTCTGGTCGCCGGCATCGCGCAACATTTGTTCTACCACGGCACCGGGGTTGCCGGTTTTCAGTCCGGTCGTTTCAATTTCTTCGATCTCGCGCGCCGGAAAATTCAGCACCTTTGTCCCCAGCAGATTCTCGCGCGTGATATTCACTCCGGAAGTCGAAATGCTGATCCGCTGCCGCAGCTTCGCCGCATTCAGCATCGCGTACGCGCCGCCGCCGACCGGGACGGCGAAAACCAGCATGCCGACGATGAACTGGATCAGCCGGTTGTCCGCTGCCGGCATCCCCTGCAGAAAGGGGGATACAAACATGAAGTACACGACAGTAGCGAAAATTAAAGCGCCAATCAGGCTTCCGATCTGCGACATTGCGCCGGGTGGCGGGAGTTCGATGACGCTGGTCGCGTGAGGGCCGCCATACTGGAACGTGCATGTGTGTCCGTCCGGCTGTGGCGGAAGCGGTGTCGAGATCCCCAGGCGGCGCGCGCGGGCCTGCACGGATTCATCCAGCGTCCCGGCCTCGCGCACGATCTCCTCGCCGCCGGTGCGATCGTGGATCGCCAGGCCGAAGAATTTGGCCACGTCCTCGGCCTGTCTGCGCGATTCCTCGAAGTCTCTCGTCTCACCCATCGAAATCTGGAGATTGTCGCCAGTCAGTCTGACCGGGTACACATTATAACTGCCGTTCTTGGTGCGGCGCGTCTCTTTCGACATGGTAACGCGGGCGTCCTGTCCCACTGGCTGTTGCGTTCTGCTGAACGGTACGAGAAGCCCCCACCACGTCGTGACCGTGCGCTGCTGCCGATCGAGTATTGTACCGGAACGGCCGAAGACGATGGCCGCGCCGACGAGCGCAAAAATGCTTCCGATCACGACGCCCATCCAGGCACCGGGAAAGTGCAGAGCCTCCTGGAAGGACTTGTAGGCGAAGAATAATCCCATGCCGAGGAACGGTAGCCCGAAGAGGGACTGGATGCCCCCGCCGTGTTTCAGATTCTTGATGTCCTGATCAGGCACTGTTACCTCCCAGATGCAGCTTGAAGGATAGGAAGTTCAATCTGTGTTGAGATGGGATTATCGTCGCATGTCACACTGAACTACATCTCAACATTCGTTAAAACGATTATTAATTTGTTCGTTCCACCGCGAAACAAGCCAGACCATACAGCGCGTCGAGATATACCGAGGGAGGTAATCCGTTAAGCGCATCCATGGCCTTGCGTGCTTCCGCCTGCGCAAGGCGGGCCGTATAGTCAATGGCGCCGGTGGAGACAATCGCCGTTTTTATTTTGTTAATTTCCTTGTTGCCGGCGCGAATGATGGCATCGCGAATTAATTCACTTTGTCCCGGAGAGCCATGCCACATGGCATAAAGCAGGGGTAAAGTCGGTTTGCCTTCCGCCAGATCGTCACCGATATTCTTACCCAACTCCGTTGATTCCGCGCTGTAATCCAGAACGTCATCGATCAATTGGTAGGCCGTGCCGAGATGCCTGCCGTAGGCAGCCAGAGCTGTTTCCTGCTCCGCGGGACAGGCGTTGATAATCGCTCCCAGTTGCGCGGCGGCCTCGAATAACCTGGCGGTTTTGTTATTGATCACTTCCAGATAACTGGCTTCGGAAGTATCGGCATTATGCTGGTTGAGTAACTGCTGTACTTCCCCTTTGGCGATGGTATTGGTGGCGTCCGCCAGGACTTTCATGACCGGCATTGAGCCGACTTCCACCATCATCTGGAACGAGCGGGAGTAGAGGAAATCACCGACCAGGACGCTGGCCTCATTGCCCCAGCGCTGGTTTGCGGTTTCCCGGCCGCGGCGTAATGCCGAGGCATCGACCACATCATCGTGCAGCAGCGTGGCAGTGTGGATGAATTCTATAATGGCCGCGAGTTCCAGATGTTTATCCCCTTTATAGGCGAATATACCGGCACTGAGCAGTACCAGGGCCGGGCGCAACCGCTTGCCGCCGCTGTTGACGATATAATGGGAAAGCTGGTTGATTAAAGTGACGTCGGAATTCAGCCGCTGCTCGATTAATTTGTTGACCTTGTCCATGTCATTGGTGATCAAGGCCCGGATGGAATGAATATCCATATAATCCCGGACCGGTACTTTATTGATGGTTGGTTTCACTGCGAATCATGCTGGGTTTAATTGGCGCCATTGTGCCAATGTTACCGATGATTGCCAATGATATGGCGACTAATATGGCGTTATTTTTTGGCGGCTGAAATGATCACGCTGTGGTGAGCTGCAACGTGCTATTCAGCCAGGTGTTGATGGCTCTGGTAGTTCATAAATCAGAATAAAAATATCCCTTGAAATACAATTGGATACAAATTACTCAGGATGTTTATCCCGAAATCACACAGGAACTTGCGATTGCGCCAGTCTTTTTGCTTGTATGAATGTGTTGAATTCCTTAGAATCTGCCCCCTTTCAAGATTAAGTCAAAGCCGGATTGGTGGATGAAGAGGCAAATTCCCATGTATGCAGTTATTAAAAGTGGTGGAAAACAATATAAAGTCGCGGCAGGCGACCTGATTCGAGTTGAAAAACTGGAGGCAAAGGCCGGCGATAAAATCGACATAACCGATGTACTGCTGATTGCGGACGGTGAGAATGTGACGGTCGGGAAGCCTTTGGTGCAGGGCGCTACAGTCTCGGCGGAGGTCAAGGAGCAGGGCCGCGGTGACAAAATCAGGGTGATTAAATTCAGGCGGCGGAAAAATTACCGCCGGCAAATGGGCCATAGACAGGCCTATACTGAACTGGCAATTACCGACATCAAGACTAAATAGAACATCCTGGGAGCAGTTAGCTATGGCACATAAAAAAGCAGGCGGCAGCAGTAAAAATGGCCGCGATTCACAATCCAAACGATTGGGCGTCAAGCATTTCGGTGGCGAAAGCGTGAAGGCCGGCAACATCATCGTCCGGCAGCGTGGCACCAAATTCCATCCCGGTGTGAATGTCGGTCTGGGCCGCGATCATACCTTGTTTGCCAAATCCGCTGGCAAGGTTGAGTTCCGGCAGATGGGACCGAAAAAGCGTACCTATGTGCACATAGTGGCGAACTGAAAAGGAGTCTCTGTCAGGTATTCGAAACCCCGCCACCGAGCGGGGTTTTTTATTTAGCAATAAGCTACAAGCCATAAGCTACAAGCGATAAGATACCGTCTACTGTGTAAGAAGAAGTTAATAGAATAAAATTTCTTCCTTCCTGGAGGCTTTAGGTAATTGTGTTCAACTGGTGGTTTGTTGCTTATGACATATAACTTATGGCTTGTAGCTTATGGCTTGTAGCTTACTTCTATGAAATTCGTCGACGAAGCAACCATCAAGGTGGAGGCCGGTAAGGGCGGTGACGGCTGCCTGAGTTTCCGTCGCGAAAAGTACGTCCCGCGCGGCGGGCCGGATGGCGGCGACGGTGGTGACGGTGGCAGTATCTATCTGGTTGTTGATGGTGGGTTGAATACGCTGGTGGATTTTCGCCACGCCCGCCTGTTTCAGGCCCAGAACGGCGATGCCGGCCAGGGCCGGCAATGTTCCGGCCGGAAAGGCCAGGATTTGGTGATCCGCGTGCCTCTGGGCACCCTGGTCTATGATGATGATACGGATGAGCTGATCGGCGATATGAACGTCATTGGTGACCGTCTGCTGGTCGCCAAGGGTGGATTCCACGGTTTGGGTAATACCCGTTTTAAAAGCAGCACCAACCGGGCGCCGCGCAAGA
>JACVQI010000080.1 GCA_015661095.1 Gammaproteobacteria bacterium | reverse complement strand
GCCCAGCGGCTGCTGGCCATCGGAGGGTGGCATCAGTGTCGCGACCTTGAAAGCGCTCGGCAATGCCGGCTTTGCCTGGGCCGCAACCGGTGAAAATGTACTGCGCAACAGCTTCAGCGCTGCGGGTGGTAAACACGGCGACAGCATTTTCCGCAGCTTTCAGGAACCGGAATCCGGCGTCCGTCTGTACGCCCGCGATGATACCCTGTCCGATCGCATTGCTTTCACCTATGCGGACTGGCATGCTGATCACGCCGTGGCGGATTTGATTCAGCGGCTGACCGCCATCGCCGATGGTGTCAGGGATCGCGACAACGCCGTGGTTTCCATCATCATGGATGGCGAAAACGCCTGGGAATATTATCCCGAGAATGCCTATTATTTTATCTCCGCCCTGTACCAGCGTCTGGTTGAACACCCGCGCCTGCGGCTGACCACTTACACGGAACTGCTGCAAAAACCGGCCGCCAAACTGGAGCGGATTGTATCCGGCAGCTGGGTCTATGGGACCTTCTCCACCTGGATCGGCGCCGAGGATAAAAACCGGGGCTGGGACGTGCTCGGCGACGTGAAGCGCGTGTATGACGAAAGCCGGGGCAGATTTAATGCGAGCCAGTTGCAACAGATCGATGAACAACTCGCCGTCTGTGAAGGCTCGGACTGGTTCTGGTGGTTTGGCGATTACAACCCGGCGGCGACGGTCAGTGATTTCGAGCGCCTGTTCCGCATCCACATTGCCAATCTGTATCACCTGCTGGGCCAGGAGCCGCCGCAATATCTGTCGCAAACCCTGTCCCATGGGTCCGGCACACCGGCACTGGGCGGAGTTATCAGGCCCGGCAATCCCGGCGGCTGAACCGGCCATAAGCGGAGAACTGGGTCATGGCCAGCACTCACACTATTTTCCGACAGCGGCGCGCGGGCGTGCTGCTGCATCCGACCTCGCTGCCCAACGCCGCGACCGATGGCGCTTTGGGCATAGACAGCACGCGGTTTCTGGACTTTCTGGCGCAGTCAGGCTTCTCCATCTGGCAGATGTTACCGGTGCATGCCACCGATCAATCCGGATCGCCCTATCAGGGCACATCGCTGCATGCCGGGGATCCACGACTGATCAGCTGGCAGCGGCTGGTTGACAAGGGTTGGCTGCCGGGTGTGCCGGACGGCGGTACGCACCAGCCGGCGGCCGATATCACGGCGATTTTCCGGAGCGCCCGCCGTGGCTTCCAGCAGCAGGCGCCGGCGGCGGAGCAGGCTGCCTATCAGGCTTTCGTGCGCGAACAGTCCCACTGGCTGGATGATTATGTGTTGTACTCGGTCATCAAGTTTCTGCATGCCAATGCGCCCTGGTGGCAGTGGCCGCAGCCGCTGCGTGATCGGGATGCGGCCGCACTCGCCGGATTGCGGGTCAAACAGGACGAGTTACTGGATATCTGCCGCTTCGAGCAATATGTGTTTTTCAGTCAATGGCAGGATTTAATCAAGGCAGCGCATGAGAGGGGTGTGTTACTGCTCGGCGATATGCCCATACTGGTGGCGCATGACAGCGTCGATGTCTGGGCCCGCCCGGAATATTTCAAGCTCGATGCGACCGGTCAACCCGTGGTCGTGGCCGGCGTCCCACCGGATTATTTCTCCGCCACCGGCCAGCGCTGGGGCAACCCTCTGTACGAATGGCGGCGCTGCGCCGCTGACGGTTACCGCTGGTGGGTCGAGCGCCTGCGCGCGCAATTGCAATTGTTCGACATGGTGCGCATCGATCATTTCCGGGGCTTCGTGGGTCTGTGGGAAATTGACGCTAGTTCGCCGACGGCGGAACAGGGGCATTGGCAGCCGGTGCCGGGGCGCGAGCTGTTCAATGTGCTGCGGGCTGAATTCGGCGAGCTGCCGCTGATCGCCGAAGACCTGGGTATCATTTCCCCGGAAGTCGATGCACTGCGCGACGATTTCGGCCTGCCCGGGATGAAGGTGCTGTTATTCGCCTTCGACAGCGATGAACGCAATCCATACCTGCCGCATAACCACATCCGGAACAGCGTGGTCTACACTGGCACGCATGATAACAACACGGTGCTAGGCTGGTATTACAATCTGACCGAGGCGCAACAGCAACGTGTGCTTGACTACCTGCAATATCCACAGGAGTCCATGCCCTGGCCGCTGATCAGCACGGCGCTGCAGTCGGTGTGCCGGACCGCGATCCTGCCGATGCAGGATCTGCTCGGCCTGGACGGGTCGCATCGCATGAATATTCCCGGAACCAGCACCGGTAACTGGCTGTGGCGTTTCAGTTGGGAGTGGCTGTCACCTGAACTGCCGCTTAAGCTTCGGCATTTGAACAAGCTCTACGGAAGAATATAATGATGTCGGATATCGCTCCGCTCAATCCGACCTACAACTGAAAACAGTTCGTAGGGTGGGCACGTTGTTTGTGCCCACGCGAGTAAACTGCATTGAAATTCCACCTCGTGAACATATTAGACTGATTGAGGAAGAAGGAAATCAATTAAAAAACTTCCCAATGGAATACATGGCAGGGGTCTTACCCCGTTTTCACGGACGGTTGAGTTAAGAATAATTGGTTCTGTTTAGTGGATTCAACTCGGCACCGCATCCGGTCTACGATTTCTGGGCATAACCCATTTACGTAGACCTACCGCTGAAAACAGAATGTATCCGCGTGTGCACAAACAACGTGCACACCCTACCTTGTTTAAACCCATTTCATAAATCCCATTTCGAGCGGATGACAGAGCAGCTTGTGATAGGGGTAGGCCCGTAATTTATAGCCCACCAGCCCGGCATGGGCCGGTGTAAACCTGAGTTCATAAATGGTTTCATCGTGCTCCTCGGCCATGGGCGCCAGGGGGTGGCAGGAAGAATACTGAGCTTCCCTGGTTTCGAATGCCGGTCCCAGCAGGCATTCAACGTGCACGTCGTTGCTATGCAGGCCGTTCAGCCGGACGCCGACTCTGATGCAGAATTCCGCTCCCTGTTGCAGCGTCATCGTATTATGGTCCAGCCGCCGGATACTGACACCCGGCCATTTCTGTTTGACGGCCTCTTTCCAGCCGGCCAGCGCTGCGGCATAGGCGCCACGATTTTCATTGAGCATGCGCAGCTTGCTGAGTGCCGGTTGATAAAATTTATTCACATAATCCATGACCATGCGCTGGGAGTTGAAGCTGGAAATGATGGATTGCATGGATGCCTTGGCCATCCTGACCCAGGCCTCGGAATAGCCCGACGCTTTGTCGAAGTACATGGGAATGATTTCTTCTTCCAGCAGGTCCAGCAGTTCCTCACTCTCCTCGCGGCGACGGCGGACCGGGTCACGTTCCGAATCGTGCGGCTGCAAAGCCCAGCCATTGGCACCGTTATAGGCTTCCCCCCACCAGCCATCCAGCACACTCAGGTTGATGACGCCATTGATCCCGGCCTTCATGCCGGAAGTACCGCAGGCCTCGAGTGGATATTCGGGAGTATTCAGCCACAGATCGACACTGGTCACCAGTTGCCGCGCCAGGGACATGTCATAACCTTCCAGCAGCAGCACCCGGCCGTGAAAACGGGGTTCCCGGGAATAGTCGTGGATGCGTTTGATCAGGGCCTTGCCGGGTTCGTCGTGGGGATGGGCTTTGCCGGCGATGATCAGGATCACCGGCCGGTGAGGATCGTTCAGCAGCCGGGCCAGCCGATCCGGGTCATCGAATAACAGGGTCGCCCGTTTGTAAGTGGCAAAGCGCCGCGCAAAACCGATGACCAGGGTGTCTTCGTCCCCGCGCAGCAGCTTGATCTCATGGTTGATTTGCGTCTGACTGTAGCCGTGCCGCCGGCAACGCTGGGCGATGTAGGCGCCGCAATCCTTGAACAGCTTGTTTTTCAGCGACAGATGCACGTTCCAGAAAGTCGCATCGGAAAACTGACTGATACGCTGCCAATAATCCGGGTTCAGCAATTCGCTGTCCCAGCCGGGATCATCCAGGGCATTAATCCATTCCCGGGCCAGAAACGTGGGCACATGGATCCCGTTCGTCACATAGTCCATGGGATTCTCATCCACCGGGATCTCGTGCCACAGGGATTGCTCCATCGCCGCCGCCACGCCGCGATGGATGCGGCTGACGCCGTTGTGAAAGCGCGAGCAGCGGATCGAAAACGAAGTCAGATTAAAACCCTGACTCGCATGATTCGCGCCCAGCTCCAGGAATTGCTTGATACCGATACCGATGCTATCGATGTATCCGGACAGACAGGATTTCACCAATTCAGCGTCATAGATTTCATGGCCGGCCGGCACCGGTGTGTGGGTGGTGAAGACGGTGCTGGCGGCAACCAGTTCCAGGGCCGCCGGGTATGGCAGTCCCGCGACGACATACTGTCGCCAGCGTTCCACGATCTGCAGACAGGGATGGCCTTCGTTGATGTGCCAGACAGCGGGTTGCAATCCCAGACTGGCCAGGGCCTTGGTGCCGCCGATGCCCAGGACGATTTCCTGCTTGAAACGGATGTGCTGGTCTGATGGATAGATCTGGTAGGTGATGGCCTTGTCTTGTTCACTGTTACCGGCCACATCCGTATCCAGCAAATACAGATTGGTATGGCCGGCCTTGGCCCACCAGACTTTGACCTGGAACTGGGTTTGGGGTAAATCGATGCTGACATAGATCTCATGGCCATTGGCGTCCCGCGCCGGTTGCAGCGGCAGGTCCTCGAGTTTCACCGGATGATAATGCGTGACCTGATTGCCGGCGTCGTCTATGGTCTGGGACAGGTTGCCCTGGCGGTACAGCAAACCGACGGCGACGAATGGGATGCCCAGATCGCTGGCGGCCTTGCAATAGTCCCCGGCCAGTATGCCCAGGCCGCCGGAATACACCGGCAGGCTTTCGTGCAGTCCGAACTCCGCGCAAAAGTAGGCGATGAGGTCGGTAGCAGGGTTCAGACCATGGATTTTCCGGGAGTCGTTCAGCTCCTCATGATAAGTATCGTACTTCGCCAGGGTGCGCTGGTATTCCTCGAGGAAGGTGCGATCGGCGGCCGCCTCGTCGAGTTTTTCCTGCGCTATGCGGCGCAGGAACCTCTTCGGGTTGTGCCGGCAGTCTACCCACAAATCCTGGTCCAGGTAATAAAACAGGCCCCGCGAGTGGCGGTCCCAACTGTAATACAGGTCGTTAGCCAGTTCCGCCAGCCGCTTGATCCGCTGCGGCAGTTCCGGTTGCAATTCCAGGGTGTAGTAAGTGCCAGGCATATTCAGTTAATTTCAATAGTCGGAATAGCTGATCGCTAGAGGGCCTATTGTAACGGTTCCGGCGGCGCTGCATAACCCGCTTTTAACCTGGGCCAGTGGCGCTGGCTGCGGTTTGTTATGGGGGCCCGGATAAAAGAAAAAATTATTGATGTAGCGCAATGCAAATACATTAACATCATCTATTATTATTAACAGGCAATAAAAATTTTGTTAGTGGTATTGTTTAGCGAGTAATCAGAGGCGAACCAGACCGAAGAACAATAATAACCATAACAAAAAATCTGTCTGGAAGTGGTAGCGCATAAGGAGGTACAGTCAATGCAGTCAACTGAATTGGCCTACAGGGCCCGAGCAGAAGAAGTATTCGAGGCGGGGAGTCCATACTCAAACTTCGCCCTGATCCGTTCCATGCAGATAAAACGTGGCTCTGAAGCATGTTTTCTCACGGACCAGCGCTTGCTTTGCCAGGATCGCCAGTGCGAATGGCGCAGGGAATGCTGCCGGCTGGTTGCGGTCTGGCGGCGTTAAGCCTGGGCCTGCATTAACCGCTTCGCCTCTCGAAAACAATCCTGACGCCAGGTACAAGCCAGTTGGTCACAGATACCGTCAAAGGCGGTGGCGAAACAGGCAAAGTTGCCTTCACCCCGCTGGATGGCACGGATTAAATCCCGTTTATTGAGTTTACCCGGGTTTAAACCGCGGGTTTGTGCCAGTACTCGAATTTCCTCAAGGTTCATAAGTATCCTCCTGTTACGCTTACCACAGGCGGTGATGACGGTTTTATCCGCGCAATCACCTCATGCTTTTTAAGTATAGCCACACCTGTCTGGTTCTGACTTGATACGGTTCAAACCGGCACGCAATTTTGTTTGATAAAGCCGTAAATCATGCTAGCTTGATCACCATCTGTTTATTTACCGAAAGATCCAATCCGGGCTTCACGACTAATCGGGCGTTGCGTATGCCGTGTATAAAAAAATTTAATGCAATACGGCAGGTGGTGAGATATGCGGGCTAGAACCTATCTCCGTGGTCTGCTGTTCATCCTCATCCTGGCCGCTCTGGCGGCGGGTCTCTGGTATGCTTCACGCCCGCAAGCAGTCAGCGTGACCTTGTACACCGTTGCCCTCGGTTCGGTGGAAGCCACTGTCGCCAACACCCGCGTCGGCACCATCAAGGCCTGCCGCCGTTCCATGCTGGCGCCGACCATGGGTGGCGAGGTCGCCAGTCTGAACGTCACGGAAGGCGATCGGGTTAAAACGGGTCAGATCCTGCTGGAAATCTGGAATCGGGATCTGAAAGCGCAGTTACGACTGGCCGAGGCACAAAAAGTTGCGGCCAGTATGCGCGCCCAGGAGTCTTGTAAAGTGGCGGCCGGGTCGGAACGGGAATTAACGCGTATGCGTAAATTAGAGGACGCAAAACTCGTCGCGCAAGAACGGCTGGATGTCATGGAAACGGACTTTGAAGCCAAGCAGTTGGCGTGTGACGCTGCGCAGGCCTCGGTGGCAGTGAGTAGTGTGCAAATCGACGTCGCCGCCAGTACCCTGGAGCGGACCATCGTCCGGGCTCCGTTCGACGGCGTGGTCGCCGAAGTCAATGCGGAACTCGGCGAGTACGTAACGCCGTCGCCACTGGGTATCCAGACCCTGCCGACCGTCGATCTCGTGGATCTGAGTTGTCTGTACGTCTCGGCGCCGATCGACGAAGTCGATGCGCCACCTATCGTCACCGGCATGCAGGCCTGCGTCAGCCTGGATGCCTTTCCCGAACGCCGGTGTAATGGCCGGGTGCGGCGTATCGCGCCCTATGTCCTGGACCGGGAAAAACAGGCGCGCACCGTGGAAGTGGAGGTGGTGCTGTCCGAGCCGCAGGATACGGCCGGCTTGTTGCCGGGCTACAGCGCCGATATCGAGATCATCCTCGATCGCCGGGATAATGTACTGCGGATCCCAACCGAGGCGGTACTGGAAGGCAATCAGGTGTTTCTGTATGACCCGCTGACCGGCATCCTGCAGTCACGTACCTTTGAGCCCGGCTTGGCCAACTGGAATTTCACCGAAGTCCGGTCCGGGCTCGTAGCCGGTGACCAAATCGTGGTTTCCATCGGCCGGGAGGGCGTGGCGGCTGGGGCCAGAGTGATACCTGAAGATACCGCCGGGCAATAAACCCTATGATTCGGCTCTCAGGCCTAGGCAAGGAATTCCTGCTCGGCGATCAACGGGTCCACGCCCTCAGGGATATCAATCTGCGCATCGGCCGCGGTGAATATCTGTCCATCATGGGGCCGTCCGGCTCCGGCAAATCGACCTTGCTGAACCTGATCGCCCTGCTGGACCGTCCCAGCAACGGCGATTATCTGCTTAATGACCGGAATGTCACCGGTCTGGACGACGACAGCCTGGCCCGGGTGCGCCGCGAGAATTTCGGCTTCGTGTTTCAGTTCTTTCACCTCATCCCCCGTTTGACGGCCGCGGAGAATATCGAGGTGCCGTTGATCCTCGCCGGCCAGGAGCCGCGCCAGCGGCGTGCCAGGGTGCAGGAGGCCATGGCATCCTACGGCCTTATTGACCGTGCAGGCCATCGCCCGGATCAGTTATCCGGCGGCCAGCGGCAACGGGTCGCCATCGCCCGCGCCACGATCATGCGCCCCGCCGTGATCCTGGCGGACGAACCGACCGGAAATCTCGATCAGACTACCGGCAAACAAGTCATCAGTCTGCTGGAACAACTGAACCAGGAGGGGATCACCTTGATCCTGGTCACGCATGATGCCGCTATCGGCGAGCACGCGACGCGCAGGATTAAGCTGATCGATGGCATGATCACCGAAGATACGGCGGAGCTGGCCGCATGAGGACGGAGGACATCCTGGGCCTGGCCGGTCAGGCAATAGTGGCCAGTCGGTTGCGAACGTTTCTGATTGTCCTGGGCGTCGCCATCGGTGTCAGCGCGGTGATAGTCCTGACCGCTCTGGGTGACAGCGCCCGGCGCTATATCACCGGGGAATTCGCCGAACTCGGCACCAATATGATCGCCATACTGCCGGGACGCTCCGAAACCACCGGCGGTCCACCCCCGCTGATGGGCGAGAC
>JACVQI010000079.1 GCA_015661095.1 Gammaproteobacteria bacterium | reverse complement strand
TGATCTTCGAACAGAAACTCGCGCCCGGCCAGAAATTGATCTAAAACGACCTCAGCCAGGCCTTCGATATGTCCCCGACGCCGGTGATCAACGCGCTCTATCGTCTGGAGCACGAGGGCTTCGTGGTGTCGATCCCGTTCAAGGGGTTCTACGTAAAGAATATCGACATGCAGGAGGCCTGGGACTTATTCGGGGTCAGGGAGGCGCTGGAGTCCTACATGGTGGAGCAGGCGATCCTGATCGCCGGTCCGGGCGATCTGTCGCAGCTCGAGGAAAAATTCCAAGCCCACGCCTCGTATAATCCCAGTGTGTATGACCGGCAGCGTTTCCTGCTGGACAGCGAGTTCCATCTGCAACTCGCCTCACTAAGCAAAAACCAGCAACTGGTCCGGCAACTCGCCATGACCTTCGAGCATTTCTACATCCGCTTCCGCTTCGACAACATGGAGCTGGACCGCTTGCAGACCTCAGCCACTGAACACCGTAATATCATCGACCGCATCCGCAACAAGGACATCCACGGCGCCCGCGAGGCGATCCATTTACATATTCAGAACGCCCGCGACCATATCATCCATTGCCTGAGCAATAACAACGTCCAGCGCCAGCAGATGTAATGGCGCACGCGGTAAGAGACGGAAGTCGGGTAGGGTGGGCACGTTGTCCGTGCCCACGCAGAATGCGACTTGATAAAACATGATGAGTGGGTGTTGTTATCGGTGACTCGCGTGGGCAACCCAAACAACGGCTTGCCCACCCTACTTTGTTCTCTCACGTAACTCGATTGATGCGGTTCGTTCCTCACCACATCCTACATGGGCTGCAAAGGTCGTAGCCTGGATGAAGCGCAGCGAAATCCGGGTCATCTCCTCTCACGGCATCATCTCACACGCTTTCACTTCAACCCCAGTTTCCATCGCCACTGTTCCCGGATTCCGTTTCACTCCATCCAGGCTACGCTCGCTCAAGAAAACGAAATAGCACGGGGCCAGCAATGACCACCCAACAAAGGCCCATCATTAGGACAGCAATGACAACTGCGGTGTTAGCCAGGTCCTTTGCTCGGCCTGCTAGCGGATGATGCTCCGAAGAAATGCGGTCAACGGTCGATTCAATTGCGCTGTTAAGAAACTCGGCGAATATTACAAGCATCATTGAAAGGACCAGAATTAGATGCTCAATACCGGTGACTGGCAACAGCGCCGACAATGGTACGAGCACCGCCAAGGCGATGAGTTCCTCTCGTATCGCGACTTCGTGAGCAATGGCGTAACGAAAACCGGCCGACGCGAGGCGGATCGACCGTGCGATCCGCCGGAAGCCTGTAGCCTTAGGTTGTTCCATGGTCACACTCTCGTTCTGGCTCTCGAGTCGCCCAACAGTTGATTATACGAAAGGGCATAATTACTATGTTATGCAGCGTTCTTAGAGTATTCGTAGAGTGGGTTGTAATTTTTCGTTTCCATCCATTCCCTTCAAGGCGTAGAACCCAATTGATAAAAAGGTTAGCACATGGATCAGCACAGTGACAACCCAACTTCCCCGAACTCAGTGATGAATCATTGGTGTAATATCGACAGGAGCCGCCGCCCGCCAGATGATTCCCCCGGATTTGCTGAGTCCATCCCTGTACTCAGCCCTCCGGGCCAGCCTCTGGCTGTCCACAAAACCGTATGGAACGGGTATTGAACATCCTGTAACGCAGGATGGCCTGTCTGGTGAACCACAGGGAAGTGGCGAATAAAATCGTTCCCGACGATTTTGTCGCTACGCTGCATCCGGGCTACGATCTCTGATAACAGTCAGATACTCCAGACCTATACCTCGTAGCCGGACCTTGTCTGAAATATCAAGCTTGTCCGACAGGGGCCTTTCGAATATATTCGCCTCGATTGACGGCGAAGACATGTGCACCGGCGTCATGCATCAAAACCCATCCGACGGGAGTGCAAAATGACGACTACACAAAATGACAGGCCGAAACTCGCATTCGGTACAATCGCTGAAAGCAATTTCATTTCCCTCCTGACCACTTCCACCGCTCTGCCAGGTCCGGTATATGATGTCCGGCAGCGGGGATAGTGCGCATGACTCAGGACACGAATGTCCCGGTTGCCGACGCCGACCCACGCCGGATCAGCACGGCTAAAACCCGTTCGATCCTCCGCCGCCTGAGCCGTATCGATCTGTTGCGCGCGTTGCCTCCGGAGGAAGCGCAGGCACTCGTTCCCCACGTCAAACGTAAGCGATTTCCGGCGGGCAGTTGCCTCATGCTCGAGGGTGAAGTCGGCGATGCCGTGTATCTGGTAGAGGAAGGACAGGCGCGGGTCGACAAGCTCAGTACGGGTGAAACCTGGCTCATTGGACCTGGTTCCGCCCTGGGTGAAGGAGCCTTGCTCACCGGGAACGTGCGCAGCGCGACGGTCACGGCACATACCGACCTGGTCGGTTGGCGGATCAGCCGCGAATCCTTTCAGCAGGTGGTGGCGGCATCGCCGGCTCTGAAGTGTGCACTGGAAGAACTGATGGCCGCGCGGCACGCGGGTGTTAAAACGGAGATCGAAAGCGCGCCGGTCTGGGTGTCCACGGCACTGCGATCCATCGAGGCGCGATCCCGCCACATCCATGGCTGGCAGTGGATAATGGCTGTCGGCATGGCCCTGTGGGTCGCGCTGCGCCTGAATGAGCATTTCTCGTGGATTGCATCCGGTGAAATACCCGGGATCTTCGCGGGGCTTAATCTGCTCACCGGCCTGCTCATCATCCAGGGAGCCTGCGAGTCATTCCTGTTCGGCGTCGAACGTCTGGGTGCGCGCCGGCGCTGGGACGGTTTCATTTCGGGTACTATCGGCTCAGCGCTCAGCACCCTGCCGGAATTCGTCGTGATTGCCTTCCTGGTCCTGGTGCAACCCATGCTGGCGTTCGTCACTGCCACCGTGACCATTTTCAACAACGCGCTCGCGTTCTCGATCTATTCCTTCTTCCTGCCCAAGGATCGGCAGGGTGCTTATTTAATGCCGCGCTCGGTGACCGAGGCCGGCGGCGAAATCCTCATCGCGGGCGGCTCTATTACGCTCATCATTGGTATCGTAATGATTACCCAGCGCCTCGAGGGCGTGCGCACGCAACTGATCGGATTCGACCTGTTGGGTATCGGCCTCGTGCTGATCGTGATCTATGGCTATTACCTGATGACACTCATCCGCTACTACGGTGAGGGCAAGGACGACGAGGACTCGGTGCCGCCGGACCCGCACCGTCTCGGCCATGACACGAGCTGGTTCGGCATCGGCTCAATGATGGCGACTGGCATTGCCGGCGCCTACTGCGGCGGCGAGGCCATCGGCCAGTTTGCCGACACCGCCGTCAAGTCCCTGGGTATGCCCACCATACCGACGGCGGCCGGTCTCGCGCTGTTCGCCGGCGTCAGCGAGTACATCATCGTATACAAGGCACACCGGCGCGGGGAACTGGGCATCGCGCTGAGCAACGTGTTCGGCGGATTAACGCAGGTCATGTTCCTGCTGTTGCCATTCAGCCTCGTGGTGATCGGCATGGCGGGATACATCACGGGCGATCCCCAGTACTTCGTGCCGGTAAACGCGGTCACGATACTTCTCATGCTCCTGCTGTTTCCGCTGTTCTACGCGCTGCACCAGTGCATGGAGCAGGGCAAGTCGCTCAGCAACCTTGATGCCGCGGCGATGACCGGGATCTACCTGCTGCTGTTGTATTTCCTGCTTACCACGCCGACCTGATCGGCACCTTTGCTCAGGCGAACAAAAGCAACGTCCAGAGCCAGCATATGTCATAACGCCTGCCAACGAGCGTAGCCGGGATGAGATGAAATGAAATCCGGTGTAGCGACGGAAGCATAATTGAAGTGAATACCTGTGACGTTGTTCGGAACAGTGTGATTCCCCGGATTTGCGGAGTACATCCCTGTACTCAGCCCTTCGGGCCAGCCTCTGGCTGTCCACAAAACCGTATGGAACGGGTTTTACTCGGTACTTCCTTGGACCTCGCCTTGCAGGCCATTATGCTTCGCATAATGTTCAAAACTTGTTCCCACAGTTTTGTGAACAGTCACAGGATGCCTGTCAGGTGAGCCACAGGGAAGTGGCGAATAAAATCGCTCGGCTTTGGCTTCCTCGACTCTGTCTCCTGATTCGTTCTACCTCCTAAATCCCTTTAGTCGTGCGTCGCTCTACCGACTCCATCCCTGGAGTCGTCCCGGCGATTTTGTCGCTGTGCTGCATCCTGTCTAAGATCTACGACCGCGAATAATTAACCTGTAACCTTTTCTGTATCGCGCAGTATCTAATTTAATGCAGCAAACTGACATTAATAAACAGCTATAGTTGTTATATTGTGGCCGTCTCTTTAGAATTAACCTGGAGATGGTTAAGGAAAAATCGGGGCGAGAGATATGATTAAAGTAGTAAAGATATTACTTGTATTCGTATTACTGGCAGCAATAGGTGTTGGCGGATATGCCTTTGTCCAGGATCAGCGAACGGATAAACCGTCATACACACTGGTAGAGGTTACCCGGGGCGACATTACGGAGAAGGCGGTTGCGGTGGGCCAGATCCAGCCACGCCTGAAGTTTGATATCAAGTCCAAGATTTCAGGCATCGTCAGGAATTCCCCGGTAAAGGTTGGCGATAAGGTCGAGGCTGGAGACCCTGTCTTCGAAATCAGTCCCGATCCGACACCGGGAGAGCTGCTTGAAGCCGAGCGCCAGGTGGACTCGGCACAATCAGCGTATAACCGGGCAAACGCGGACATGGAACGGTCCCAGGAACTCATGGACAAGGGCCTGGAATCCAAGGACACACATGATACCAAGCATGAAACCTATGAACTGGCCCGGATTGAACTGAACAGCGCCAAGAACCGGCTGCAGTTGATCCAGGAAGGCCGCATCAGCGGCCGTGGCCAGAAAATGGAGTCGGTCATCCGGTCGCCTGCCGCCGGGATCATGCTGGAACGACTGGTCAACCCCGGTGACTCGGTAGTGCCTCTGACCGGTTACATGGAAGGGACCAAACTCGCCACCATCGCCGATATGAGCGATTTGATCTTCAAGGGTACAGTCGATGAGATCGATGTCGGAAAACTGCAGCCGGGCCTGCCCGTGCGCCTGAAAGTCGGCGCCCTGCCCGATGCGACTATTACCGGCCACCTCACTCGCATCGCTCCCCAGGCAATCGAGAAGGACAATGCTAAACTTTTCGAAGTTGAGATCGAACTGGACTCGCACGACGATGTATTGTTACGGGCCGGATATTCCGCCAACGCCGACCTGGTGATACGGGAAAAACAGAACATATTGTTAATCCCGGAACGGCTGGTCATTTTCGAGGAAGAGGCTGCGAAGTCATTTGTTGAGATCCCGGGTGAGGTCCCCGAAGCCGAACCGCGCAAAGTACCCGTGCAGACAGGTCTTTCGGACGGCTTGAATATAGAAGTGACATCCGGTCTCAAAGAAGGCGATAAAATAGTGCAACGGCCGCCCAGGGAAATAGAGGGCTAGGACCAGCCTGCGATGGTTAACATCCTCCGTCAACTGCTACGCGACACCCAAAGTCAGAAATTACGCACTCTGCTTACCCTGTTCGGCATTATCTGGGGTACCGCGGCGGTAAGCCTGCTGCTGGCATTCGGTGACGGTCTCCGTGAGCAATTGCTCAAGAGCAGCGCGGGTATCGGTAATAATGTCGTCATTGGCTGGCCTGCCCGGACATCAAAGCCCTACGAGGGCATGGGCAAGGGTAGGCGCATACAACTCGATGATGACGATATCCGGATTATCAGGCAAAAGGCTTACGGCCTGGGCGCGATTTCTGCGGAACATATGCAGGGCATGAAACTCCAGCATGGGTCGAAGGTACTGAGCGTGTCTGTCTCGGGAGTCGATCCTGACTTTGCCGAGATACGCAACCTGATCCCCGACACCGGCGGCCGTTTCATAAATTCACTGGACCAGGAAAAGAGAAGACGGGTGACTTTCCTTGGTGATGAGCTGGCGCAACAGGTGTTTGCTGATGAGCCGCCGGTAGGGCAGATTATTCTACTCCAGGGTTCCCCGTTCCAGGTTGTAGGCGTATTAAAGAAAAAAACCCAGAATTCGAATTATGCCGGGCCGGACAACGGCCGCGTATTTATCCCTGCTGCTACGTTCCGGGCGATGACCGGACAGAAATATGTCAGCAATATCGTATTCATGGCGGCAGACGTTTCCGAAACCAACGCGCTGAAAACTGACGTCCTGCAGATCATGGCGGGCCAGCACGTGTTCGATCCCACGGACATTCAAGCCCTCGGACTCTGGGACACAACACAGAGCGCACAATTCCTGCAAACCTTTATGCTCGCCTTTCGTATATTCCTGGGTGTGATCGGCTGCCTGACCATGGTCGTCGGCGGGATCGGCGTATCCAACATCATGAACGTGGTGGTGGAAGAACGGACCCGCGAAATCGGCATCAAGATGGCCCTCGGTGCTAAACCCCGCAGCATACTCGGCCAGTTGGTCCTGGAAACCCTGATCCTGACGGTAGTGGGTGGTATTATCGGAATACTAATCACCATGGGGATTTGCATAGTCTTCCCGGCCTTTAACCTGACCGAATACGTCGGCGTTCCCCGGATCTCGCCGGAAGCCGCCGCCATCACTGCGGGTATGCTCGGTTTGATCGGATTTGTTTCCGGTTACTTCCCAGCCCGTACGGCGGCCAACCTCGATCCGGTCGTGGCGATGAAGATGTGAGGATATTTTAATGTATAAACCGAGACCGGGCCTGGTATTACACCTGTTTCTCAGTTCGAGCCGCGTGCAGAAAAAACGGGCGTTCCTGACGGTGGCTTCCATTGCCTGGGGTACGCTGGCGCTGCTGTTGCTGCTCGCCTTCGGTGAAGGATTAAAGATATCCATATTCACAGCCTCGCATGGCATGGGTAGTAACCTGGCCGTACTCTGGCCGGGCACTACCAGCCTGACCTGGCAGGGCCTGCCTGCCGGCCGGCCCATACAACCGCGTATTGAAGACGTAGCCTTACTGCGGGAACGGATCCCCAATCTGGTGGATGTATCCGGTGAAATACATCAATGGAATACCGTTACCCGTGGAGATATCACGAGCAGTGAGAGGATCAAAGGTGTGACACATGGTTTTGGAGAAATCCGCAACCACATTCCCGCACCGGGCGGCCGGTTCCTGAATCCCATGGACGAACAACTGCGACGCCGTGTGGCGTTCCTGGGTAACAAAATTGCAGAGAAAATTTTTGGCAAAGAAAATCCGCTAGGGCAACAATTCATTATCGACAAGGTTCCCTATACGGTCATCGGGGTCATGATGCCCAAGGTAACGATGGGCAACTATAACGGCATGGACGAGGACCAGATCGCCATTCCCATTACCACCTTCAAGGCCCAGTTCGGTAACGAAAAACTGGGCATTCTCGTGGTGAAGCCAGAACAGCCGGAACAGATGGATTTTGTACTGAAGGAGATGAACAACGTTCTGGGCGCCAAATATGGCTATAACCCGGAAGACAAACGCGTATTCGGTACCTGGAATACAGTGGAGACGTTTAAAGTGACGCGCAATATGTTAACGGGGATCCAGATCTTCCTGGGTATCATCGGCGCCCTGACCCTGATCATTGGCGGCGTGGGCGTTGCCAATATCATGTATGCCGTGGTCAAGGAGCGTACCAAGGAAATCGGCATCAAGATGGCACTCGGCGCGCGCCGCAGCTGGATCACCGGGCCCATCGTGCTGGAAGGTTTGCTGTATACGTTGCTCGGTGGCGCGGTTGGCATACTGATGGCCGTGGCCGTCATCTTCATCCTGGATCGCATCCCCACCGGCAATAACGAGGCCCTGAACCTGCTGGGTAAACCCACCCTGTCCCTGTCTATCGGCCTGGTCTCGGCGGCCATCCTCGGCCTGATAGGCATCACCGCGGGATATTTCCCGGCGCGGCGGGCCGCCTCCATCAACCCCGCCGAGACGCTGCATTACGAGTAACTGGCCATGGCTTTAACTGATAATACAGACAACCCGGGATCGGAAAATGCAGCAGTGATCTGTATTAAGGAACTGACCAAGTCGTATGACACGGGTAAAGTTAAAGTCGAAGCGCTCAAAGGCATAAATCTCAAAATAAACAATGGCGAAATGGTGGCGATTACCGGTCCATCGGGATCCGGCAAGAGCACCCTCATGAATCTCATCGGTTGTCTGGATACCGCTACTTCCGGAAGTTATCAGTTACGGCAGGAGGAAGTCTCGGGATTGAACCGGGAAAAACTGGCGGATATCCGCAACCGGAGGATAGG
>JACVQI010000274.1 GCA_015661095.1 Gammaproteobacteria bacterium | reverse complement strand
TTGGCAATAAGATCACGGTAGTGCCGGCCGTATGGTTGTTCAGTTCGCCAGGAAGACGCCTCTGACAAGCCGAACCTGACCTTCCTCAAGACTGCGTCGCGCGTTCCCGGCCTTTTGCACAAGATTGTCGACAAACACCGCCAGGCCCAGCAGTCCCGGTGCGGCGGGCGTGGCGTTTGCGGCAGTTCTGCTCAAATGAACATCGCTGGTATCCTCGAAGAGATCAGCAATGAAGCCACTCTCGCTAAGCAGTGAGCGCATCTCTTCCATGGAAACAAGGAAGTTGTCCGCAGGATCGCTGGCCCACGGCAGCGGAAAGTAGGGCGTGCCAGCTTTGCCAGCGGTCATCTCCTGGAAGGCGAACCGGCCCTCTGGTTTGAGGACCCGGTGTACCTCCGCATAGAGCGTGTGCTTGTCCGCGATGTTCATGCCGACATTTTGCATCCAGACGACATCGAACGTAGCGTCGGGGAAGGAGAGGTCGAGAGCGCTGCCCTGGTGCACTACGATGCGGTCGTCAAGGCCGGTCAGCCGATTAAGCAGTACCGCGCCGGCGCAGTAGTCGGGTGACATTTCGATGCAGTCGACGCGGCAGCCGATCGATGCAGCTAGCGTCCGGGCGGGACCTGCCAGCCCGGCGCCAATATCGAGAACTCGATCTTCAGCCCGAATCCACGCCAGCTCCAACAACTCGTGTGAAGCACGAAGTCCGCCCGTGTGGAAATGGTCGAGTGCCCCCAGATCCTCGGGTGACAGGCGTTGTTCGGGATTCAGTCCAGCCGCGCGCAGGGCAGCCAGGATTCGCGCCTCGATGTCGCGGGCCGCATAGTGTGCTTCCAGACCAGACATAAACTACACCTCCTCAGGATTCGCCGTATTCGGCATATGCCGATTGTCTGTCACTTCGCATACAGCCATCGGCTTGGCCAGATCTTATCCGCAATGAAATTAACGAAGCTCTGAATAAGTCCCTCCTGGACTTTTCAGAGCCCGCAAAGTAAAAGATGTGACTTTTACTTTGCTCCATTTTTCAAACCGATGCCTGTTTGAAAAATGCCGGCACATCCATGTACCGGACGGAACCTCTGAGTTAATCGGAGGTTCCTTAATGCTTTTCAGCAACAATAAACGCCACCCAGCCCGCGTCCGCCGTACCTTGCGTGGTCGGGCTGTAGATGCCATTACCGTTGCCGTCTGCATCCTCGCCTTCCCAATAGACGGTCGGCTTGAAGCCGGCCTCGGTCAGGAGTTCGGTCAATTCCGGTAAGGTCCATAAGCGCCAGTCGTAGGTAAAGGCCTTTTTCATTACGGAGCCGTCCTTGAATTTGAAATGGATGTGCATGAGCGCATCGCCAGTGATGGGATTGTATTTGGCCTGATCCCAGATATAGGTGAAACCCTTGTATGGTGTCCGTTCCTGCATCTCCCGTCCGGCCTCGTAACCACCGAAGGCATCGAGAAACAGGATGCCATCGGCAACCAGGCAACTATGGGCTTTTTTGAAATAGCGTCGCAGGTCGTTTCTCGTCTTCAGATACCAATAACTGAAATTCATGGCCACGACGATATCCACTTTGGGAGTTTTGGCTTTGAATACATCAGCGTTGATGAGATGGATGCGTGCTTCCTGGTGTTGCTTCAGCTTGGCAATGTGGTGGTGGCGGCCCCAGTCCAGTACCGTTGGATCGATATCGACGCCATAGGCAGTATTGCTTCTCCGTCGGCGGATCCACTCGCAGGAGGCATTGGCCGTTCCGCAGAAGTCCTCGCGCAGTCTGGTTGCGGTCCGTCCCTTGCGCGACCGAAAAGTTTGATCGATGAAATCGATCTCGGCCTCCACGCACTGCACCGCTTTTTCGTAGTAAATATGTTTGTCGGCGGTCTCAGCAATTGTCGGTTGGCGCTTTTTGCGCCTGGCTTGTATGTTTTTGGACATAGTACTGCTGGCAGTATAAGGTTACCGGGGTCAACACGGGGCCGGGCATTATAGCCGGATATTGTTTAAGATGTGAGTATGATTCTGAAGACGATCAAATATCACCAGGCGCCGATATGGCAAGAGCGGGAACGATGAACTGGTGGGGCAAGATCATTGGTGGCACGTTCGGTTTCATGCTGGGCGGGCCGCTCGGGGCCATGCTCGGCGCCGTGATCGGACACAATTTTGACGCTGGTATGCAAGTTACAGGCGGATCCCGGCCAACTGACTGGGGCAGACATGAACGGATACAGACAGCCTTTTTTACGGCAACCTTCTCACTGCTGGGGCACTTATGCAAGGTTGACGGCAGGGTCAGCGAGGAAGAGATAGCCATCGTCAGACAGGTGATGGCGCGGATGGATCTGAATACGAAGCAAAGACAAGCAGCCATGGCCTTGTTCACTGCCGGCAAACATGACAATTTTCCTGTTCTGGATGTGTTACTGCAACTGAAACAGGAAATCGGCCGCCAGGCCAATTTACAGCGGATGTTTATAGAGATTCAGCTTTACGCCGCCTATGCTGACGGCGTCTTGCACCAATCCGAAAAGCGGGTGTTGCAGGATATTTGTGAGGCGCTGGGAGTCAGCCGGGGCGAATATGAAGCTTTGGCTGCTGCCATCGGCGGCGAAATGCATCACCGGCAGAGTGCTGGTCCGGCCAGAACCACGGGTATTAGTCTGAAGGATGCTTATGCGGTGTTGAATCTGATGTCAGCCGCGACCGATGCCGAAGTGAAAAAATCCTACCGGCGTCTGATGAATCAGCATCACCCCGATAAACTGGTCTCAAAAGGCCTGCCGGAAGAAATGATC
>JACVQI010000273.1 GCA_015661095.1 Gammaproteobacteria bacterium | reverse complement strand
TGGTGACAGGGAGGTCACACTCAAAGCGTACCGGTTAAGAAACAGACGGCTGCCGAAGGTATCTGACTGCAAGGAAGGCAAGCGAATACGGGGGTGTCAGTCGCTCTGGACTCCTGTCCTCTCGCGACACTAATACGTCCTGTATGTCGTCTTTTCGTCCCTTTTCTTTAGACAAGCAAAGAAAAGGGACCCGCCGAAAAAGGCGGAGCCAGAGCTAAGGGACCCGCCAGTAGGCGAAACCTGTAGAGAAATCCGGTTACTTGAATTTCGACAGCAGCCGGGTCCCATCCCGATCGATGATATCGACCGTGATAGGTACGTCGTCGCCGACGGCTGCATTCCAGATGTTGAATATTTCCGTTAGTTGTACGTCCCGCTCCGGCCGGCTTACATTGAGCCAGTCGTCTGTGATCGTCAGTTGAATCACCCGGTTGCCCGGATTTTCAACCTTGGCGAAATAGGTATGTCCAGTATTGGTTTTAAGCTTCGACTGGTATTGGTTGAATGCCTGCATGAATAAATCGAACAGGGGATCAGATGAAATGGTTGCGTTAGAATTGATAAGCTGCTCGGCGGTAGTGTCTTTGCTCAGGAGTGTGGCGTGGATCCAGCCGGATTTCAGATCGGAGTCTTTACTTTTAACCTCAATCCAGGCGGACGTTCGCGCGCTTGACTGTGACACTCAGCCTGTCACCGGGAGTAGCGGCCACATTACCTGAAAACAAACCGGCAATGATGATGGCGCCGCAGAGCCAGATCACTATTCGCAGGTTGGTCATTATCACCCCAGGCCTTTTTCCTCTGTATGGCCGTCGGCGTGCCTGGCGAAGCGTCCCTGGGTTCTCGGGAACACCTGATCGCGGCGCGGCCAGGGCCAGCCGCCGAACTGGGTCTGTTGATAATCAACGAATGCCTGTTGCAACTCCGACCGGTCAGTCATCACAAAGGGACCGTATTGCGCAACCGGCTCGTTGATCGGTCGGCCCTGTAGCAGCAGCAGAAAACTCTCCGTGCCGCCGTTAACTAACGGCACACCCAGTTCCGGAGCCAGTTCGATCCGATGCATAGGGGTGAGATCCTCACCAGCGATCCGCAGGGTTGCCCCCTTGTAATAATATAGACTGCGATTACTGCCCTGTTGCGTGGCCGGCAGGGTCCACTGCGCATGGGGTGCCATTCTGATTACCCAGATGGCAACATCGTTGGCCGGATTCGCCGCCCAGGAAGCCGGCGGCGGCGGCAAAGGCCGGTGTGTGCCCAGTGCGCCGGCGATGATTTCGATTTCAGTTACCTTGCCAGCTGCATCCGCAGTTTGTACTTTCGGTATAGCTTCCTTCCAGAACATGGCGAAATGCGGCTCCGCCATTTTACCGGCGCCCGGCAGGTTCAACCAGATTTGGAACAACTCCAGGGTGTTGTCCTGTCCGGCCGGGAGCAGCGGGAACATTTCCGAATGTTGTACGCCCCGACCGGTGGTCAGCCACTGCGTATCACCCCCGCCATAACGGCCGGCAGCGCCGAGCGAGTCGGCATGGTCAACCAGTCCCCGGCGGACAACGGTAACCGTTTCAAAACCGCGATGCGGATGCGCCGGGAAACCAGGCACCAGGTCGCCATGATACATGCGCCAGCCGTCCCGGCCGGAAAAGTCGTTGCCGATTTGACGGCCCTGCAGCGAGGCGTCCGGTCCCATGTCCTCGTTACCGGGTGGATAAAAATCCTCATGATACATGCAGAACAGGAACGGATCGGCTGTCTGCCATGGCACGCTGAGGGCACTGACGCTGATTAGCGCTGTGTCGGTCATTAATTGTTACCCCGTCTGCCAGTGCTGTTTATTTATCCATCGAAATGACCACTTTCCCCACATGTCCTGCCTTTTCCAGATGGCGATAGGCAGCCACGGCTTCGCTAAAGGGAAATATCCGGTCGATGACGATCTTGATTTCGTGGAAGTCAATGGCACGGACCAGGTCCTCCAGCATGGACCGGGAACCGGTCAGGACACTGCGTACCACCAGGCCCTGGTGCATGATTTCGATGGGATTAATCTGGCCTTCGACCAGGACCCCGATCATGCCCACGCTGCCACCGAAGCGGGTGGCGGCAACGGAGCGCGAAAGGGTGCCGGGTCCGCCGGTTTCGACGGTATGATCCACGCCGCGGCCGCCGGTCAGACGTTTAACCTCCTCCTGCCATTCCGGGTGGGATTTATAATTAATCCCGGCGCTGGCGCCGACCCTGAGCACCTGCTTCAGTTTTTTATCACTGCCGGAGGTGACGATGACTCTGGCCCCGCCCGCGTGTGCCAGTTGCACGGCAAGTACCGCCACGCCACCCGTGCCTAGTACCAGCGCCGACTGGCCGGGCAGTAACGGCTGCGGCCCGCAATACAGCGAATTCCAGGCGGTTACTCCCGCGCACGGCAGGCAGGCGGCCCCCGTATAACTGACACTATCCGGCAGGATGACCAGGTCCTCTGCTTCAAACACCACGTATTCCGCCAGGACGCCATGATTAGGTGCGCCGCGCAGCCTGCCGAGTGAATCCACCGTGGCCTGGCCGGTAACCAGGCCGGGAATAAAGGTATTCACCACTCGGTCACCCTGTTTGACCCGGGTTACGTCTTCACCCACCTCGACCACTTCGCCGGCCCCGTCCGACAGCGGCACCACGCCAAATTGCTTGTTTGCGGGTAACCGATACCGGCCTATGGCTATGATTAAATCCCGGTAATTCAGCGACGCGGCGTACATGCGCACCAGGGCCTGGCCGCGTTTGGGTTTCGGTACGGCAACTTTACTGATTACGATATCGTCGATCTGTTTGGATTCCGGTAAGAGATAGCGCTGCATAGTTTTTCCTGTTAAACAGTTTGAACAAGTGATTCATCAATATAACGATACTTATCACCACTACACATTCTCTGTCATACCGGCGTATGCCGGTATCCAGTGACATACGAACCGCCCTCGGGGCGGACTTTATTTGACTAGATTCCGGGACAAGCCCGGAATGACGAGCAACTGATGATATTAAGTGTAACGGTAGAGATAAGTTCTAATCATTATATATAGTGATACTGATTATAAATCATACTTTTGTCTTTTCACTCGTCACTTTTAACTGCTTTCCGGTGGTATCTCCAGCGGCGCCGGTTCCGGAATTTCTAGCGGCGGGTTATAAGGAATTTCCACCGGCCCGCCAGGGGGTATTTCCGGTTCCTGGAGTGGGATTTGTCCCGGAGGCGTTTGCAATCGCGGAGCAGGGAAATTAAAGTTTTTACCATCCATAATTTAAGTATAGTAATAATCGCTGTAATTTCCTGATCGATCCCCATAGCAATGCTGCTAAAAAATGACGGTTTTACAATCCGGTCTGGCAGCCTGTTTATGAAAATCATTCATCCCGCCGATGCTGCATTTTTTCACCAGCATTTCCGGTTTGAT
>JACVQI010000078.1 GCA_015661095.1 Gammaproteobacteria bacterium | reverse complement strand
AGATCGAGTTGAAATCCCTTGCCGGTCATGAAAACGCGTAACCGGTTCCAGAGTTCCTGTTTATCGCCATGCGCAGCCACAACCACATTAGGAGCCTGAGTTGCTGTCGCCGTTGCAGGCGAGGCTGGTGCTGGGGTAATTGTGGTTGTTGTGTTTGTGGTGGTGGCTATCTCTGGTGTAATTGGTTCCTGCGCCGGCACAGTCTGGGGTTCGCGGGACTGATTTTTATAGGTTTTATAGGTGGCTTCGCCCGGGATGCTCATGGCTTCATCCGCCTCGGCTTTCGTAAGATCCGGCGGCAACTCCAGCGGTGGCAGGGGTTCGCTCTTTTTATATTCGGTCCGTTCATCAGACAAGACATTGTCCAGAGACGGTATGGAACAGGCCGCCGTCAGTAGCGCGAATATAAATACTAATAATATTTTTTGCATTTTGTGACTCATATCTGAATTCATATTACGCCAGCCATGCGCATGGCAGCTTCCAGTTCCGCCTCAAATTCCGCTGCCATCCAGGTCAGGGGTAAACGGATGCCCGCCTCAATCAAACCCAGACGGTGGACCGCCCACTTGGCCGGTATCGGATTAGACTGCAAAAACAGCGTTCGGTGCAGTTGTTCCAGCCGCTGATTGATTGCCCGTGCCTGGCTGAAATTTTTAGCCTGAGTCTGCATGCACATATCGTGCATGGCCCGCGGGGCGACATTGGCGGTGACTGATATCACGCCGCTACCACCCTGGCAGATAAACTCACAGGCGGTCGCATCGTCCCCGCTCAACAGGAGAAATTCGTCGCCGCAATATTCACGGATCCTGCGAATACGGTCCAGATCGCCGGTGGCTTCCTTGATGCCGATGATGTTCGGGACCCTGGCCAGGCGGCCGACAGTTGCCGGCAGCATGTCACAGGCGGTCCGACCGGGTACATTATATAAAATTTGCGGAATATCAACCGCTTCCGCAACGGCCCGGTGATGCAGATACAAGCCTTCCTGGGTCGGCTTGTTGTAATAAGGTGTTACCAGTAAACAGGCATCGACACCGGCATCCCTGGCACAGCGCGTGAGGCTGATGGCTTCAATCGTGGAATTCGACCCCGTCCCGCCGATCACCGGTATCCTGCCCCGGACGATTTCAACCACCTGCCGGATGACGACGCAATGTTCGGCTTCCGTCAGTGTCGCCGATTCTCCGGTAGTGCCGACCGCAACAATGGCATCAGTGCCGTTGTCGATATGGAATTCGACCAGCCGTGCCAGGCTGTCCCGGTCCAGACCCGTGTCCGGCGTCACCCCGGCGATCATCGGGGTAACTAATGCGACCATACTACCTTGAAACATCAACTATTCTTTTAATTTATTCAATCCGATTAAGATTGGGACCGAGGGTCGGGTTCACTACGAAAGCACCAGGAATGTGAATTATAGGGTATTGATAAATAATTGTAACCCCTAGTTTCGCCCCGGGTGCCGGTGGGAACAAATACGGCCCGGAAATATGTATAATGACCAACAAATAGCTATCTGGTTCCCGCCGGCGTTTCCGACCGGCTGAATTCCGATCGAATTATCCGAGGAGCGGCATGAGCAAAGTCAGTATTAATAACAAGGTTCCGGCCTTCAATCTTCCGGCAACTGGAGAAAAACATATCCGGCTTTCCGCTTACAAGGGCAAGAATATCGTGCTGTATTTTTATCCCAAGGACAATACCCCCGGTTGTACCACGGAGGGCCAGGACTTTCGCGATTATTTTCGAAAATTCCAGGCGCGGGACACGGTCATCATTGGCGTGTCCAGGGACAGCCTGAGTTCACACGAAAAATTCAAGACCAGGCAGAATTTTCCTTTTGATCTGATCGCGGACCCGGAGGAGACGCTGTGTGCCATGTTTGACGTGATGAAAATGAAAAACATGTACGGTAAAAAAGTCCGGGGTATTGAGCGCAGTACCTTCCTGATCGATGCCAAGGGTGTACTCAGAAAAGAATGGCGCAAGGTCAACGTCGACGGCCATGTGCAGGAAGTTCTGGCGGCCATAAGCGACCTGTAACTTTTCGCTATGTCTGCCGCGACAAATCGGCGCATGTTCGTACTGGATACCAATGTGTTGATGCACGATCCCACCGCCTTGTTCCGCTTCCAGGAGCACGATATCTTCATTCCGATGGTGGTGCTGGAGGAGCTCGACGCCGGCAAGAAAGGACAGTCCGAAGTGGCGCGGAACGCCAGGCAGGCCAGCCGTTTTATTGATGATCTGATCGATGACAAGGACTCCCGCTCGATAGAAAACGGTCTGGCGTTGAATGATATAAAGTTTGCGGAAGTGGATTTTAAGCCACAGGGTCGTTTGTATCTGCAAACCCAAATCCTGAGCAACCGGCTGCCGGCCGGCCTGCCCGGCAAGAATGCCGACAATACCATCCTGGAAACCACGTTATCGCTGCAGAGCAACAAGACCGATACCATCATCACGCTGGTCTCCAAGGATATCAATCTCAGGATCAAGGCCAGGGTGCTCGGTATTCACACGGAAGATTATTATAACGACAAGGTACTGGATGACGCCAACCTGCTCTATTCCGGTGTGCACGCCCTGCCGAAGGATTTCTGGGAAAAAAACTCCGACAGTCTGGAATCCTGGCAAAAGGATCTGCACACCTATTACCGGATTAAGGGAAAGCCCATCGAGGTCTGCTATCCCAACCAATGTTTGTACAAGGATGATGATGAAGCGTTTGAGGCGCTGGTCCGGCACAGCGATGAACATTCCACCACCCTGGTGGTCGCCACCAATCACCGGCGTGAATCAAATAATGTCTGGGGTATCACCGCCCGCAACCGTGAGCAGAGCTTTGCCTTGAACCTGCTGATGGATCCGGATGTCGACCTGGTAACCCTGCTGGGGGCAGCCGGCACCGGCAAGACCCTGCTGGCGCTGGCCGCGGGCCTGCAGCAAACCATTGAAGACAAACGCTACCGGGAGATCATCCTGACGCGGGTCACGATCCCGCTGGGCGAAGATATCGGTTTTCTGCCGGGCACGGAAGAGGAGAAAATGGCGCCCTGGATGGGGGCATTGCTTGATAACCTGGAAGTGTTGACCAGCACCGAGACCAACAGTGACTGGGCGCGTGAGGCGACCGCAGACCTGGTCAATAAACGCATCAAGATCCGTTCCCTGAATTTCATGCGCGGCCGGACCTTCATCAACCGCTATGTCATTATCGATGAGGCCCAGAATTTGACATCAAAACAGATGAAGACCCTGATCACCCGCGCCGGACCAGGCAGCAAGGTCGTATGTCTCGGTAATATCGCCCAGATCGATACACCCTACCTGACGGAAACAACCTCCGGCCTGACCTTTGTTGTGGATCGCTTCAAAGGCTGGCAGCACAGCGGCCATGTCACGCTGAAACGCGGCGAGCGTTCGCGGCTGGCGGATTTTGCCAGTGACATTCTTTAAAGACAGTTAAAAGTTGTAAGTGAAAAGTAAAAAGGGTCTTGTTTGCTGGTTTCATGCAAAACCTAAATTCCATGTTGATAGATAAATCAGCAGTATTGCCTGGGAAAGCCATCGACTTCCAGACACTGACGCAACAGATTAAAGCCTGGGGACTTGAATTGGGCTTCCAGCAGATTGGCATTACCGGCGTCGATCTCTCCACTGATGCAAAGCATCTTGACAATTGGTTGCATGCGGGGAGACACGGCGAGATGACCTATATGTCCCGGCATGGCAGCCGGCGCAGCCGTCCGCAGGAACTGGTCCAGGGCACACTCCGGGTAATATCCGCGCGCATGGATTACTTTCCGCCGGATGCGAGACTGGCGCCGACGGTGCTCGCGGATCAACGCCGCGCTTACATTTCTCGCTATGCCCTGGGCCGGGACTATCACAGACTCCTGCGCAAACGTTTGCAGGATCTGGCGGACAGGATCAGCGACTCGATCGGTACTTTCGGTTACCGGGCCTTCGTTGACAGTGCCCCGGTGCTGGAAAAGGCGCTGGCGCGTAATGCCGGACTCGGCTGGATTGGCAAGCACAGTAACCTCATTAATCCCAAAGCCGGTTCCTGGTTTTTTCTCGGCGAACTTTACACCGATCTGCCATTGCCGGTGGATGAGCCCTTTGTTGCCACGCATTGCGGCAGTTGTCAGGCCTGTCTCGATGTCTGTCCAACCCGGGCTATTGTCGCGCCCTATCAGGTCGATGCGCGCCGCTGTATCTCTTATCTGACGATCGAGTTGAAAGGTCCTATCCCTTTGGAGTTCCGCAAAGCGATGGGTAACCGCATCTTCGGGTGTGACGACTGTCAGTTGCTGTGTCCATGGAACCGCTTCGCGAAACCTGCCAGTGAAGCGGGCTTCCGTGTGCGACATGGACTCGATGCACCGGAACTCGTTAGCTTGTTTCAATGGTCACGCGAGGAATTTTTCCGCAAGACTGAAGGCAGCGCCATCCGGCGCATCGGTTATGAGCGCTGGTTAAGAAATATTGCCGTGGCCCTGGGTAATGCCGTGAGTAGTGGACAAATTACTGCCGCATTGGCGGCCCGGGCCGGACATGAATCCGAACTGGTGCGGGAGCATGTGCAATGGGCCTTGAGTCAGCACGTATCTAATTAACAAGGGATTTATTAGACATTTTTTTCGTCCTGGCCGCTCCTGTGCATCCCTGCACCCGCGGCATTAGTGTATCCATACACGTCATGGACGAGGCACTTTTGTCTTGCCAAAAGTGCCCAAAAGCGTCTGGCGTGATAGCGCTCGGCCTTAATACATCCTTGTATACGGCTACCCTGCGATGCTCGCGCTATCGGCGGCCGCGCTTACGAGCACATCCCTGTGCCGAGCGCGCTAAATCCTCTTCCGGAGGATTTACCTTGATATCGCTACGCTCCTCGGCAAGCTTGACACGCCAAGATTAAACGGCCAGTCCCTAGCCGTGGTGTTTGTTGTCATCTTAGGTTACCGGTTTTCTCTGGGCTATCCGATTCTATGCGGTCTTTTATTTTGTCATCCGTGATCACCCTCTCGCCCGGCGCCGCTTTATCCAGCCAGTCCCGGATGCGCCGGATCATGACACCCTCGATCCCTGTGAAATAATGATCAGCCCCATCGATGGCGATCTGCTGGTATTGCTGCCGGTTCATCTTTTTGGCTTCCAGGTGCCGCTCTTCCGACTGACGCAAGACTTCGCTGAAATCCCGGCTGGCGTACAGATCGAGGATGGGAATGTCGATGCGTTCCAGACAGGTGTTTAAATCCAGCCGGGGATTGAGAAAATCAAATTCCTGCATACTGATGCCGACAAAGGCCTGTACCCCGGTTCCACCCTCGGCCAGGTAATAAGCCCCCGTGGTGGCGCCGAAGCTGTAGCCGATGATGACGATGTTCAGAAATTTTTTATCACGCAGATAGCGGATCGCCGAGCGGACACGGCTACTGGCGCGCGCCATGGTTTCGCCATATCCGGACAGTGCGGCGCCTGGTTCCAGCTTTGGTAACTGCAGTGACAATGTCGCCCAGCCACGCGCCGGCAGATTCAGCCTGAGCGGCGCAATCACTTCCGGCCAGTCCGGGTGACCGCCCATGCCATGCAGGATCAGCGCGGCCCCTTGTGCCTTTTCCATTAAATGCTGGTGAAAGATTCCAGGAAATTTGTCGCCGCCGTCGTTAAACCATATCACTTCGCCCTGATCGATGCGCCGTACCAGAGCCGCCGCCATCTCCTGCTCATAGGCGTTGGTGGCTGCCGGCAAAGTCGCAGGCATGAGCCACCCGAGTACGAGGGCGAGTTTAGCCAGATTATCGATATTACTCATGGGATGTCTGCGCTTGCATTGCCTTGGTAGCCATATATATCCTAAATGCAGGGACTGATCCATAAATTGGCCACATATTGGCGTAACCAGCGTGAATCGGTTAAAGTGCGCACTTTAAAACTCAACCAGCATATCGTTCATGTCCAATTACTTGATTGCGCCGTCTATTCTGTCCGCTGACTTCGCCCGTCTGGGTGAAGAAGCCAGGACTGTGCTCGCTGCCGGGGCGGACCTGCTGCACATTGATGTCATGGATAATCATTACGTGCCGAATCTGACATTTGGCCCGGTGGTGGTGAAGGCATTGCGGGATTTCGGCATCAATGCACCCATGGATGTGCACCTGATGATCAAGCCCGTGGATCGGATTATTCCGGAGTTTGCCCAGGCCGGCGCCAGTTATATCACCTTTCATCCGGAGGCCAGCGAGCATATCGATCGCAGCCTGCAATTGATCCGGGACTATGGCTGCAAGTCCGGGCTGGTTTTTAACCCCGCTACGCCTCTGGATTATTTGCAGCACGTCATCGACAAGGTTGATATGGTTCTGTTGATGTCGGTTAATCCGGGCTTCGGCGGCCAGAGTTTCATTCCCGCGGTGATGGGTAAACTGCGGCATGCCAGAAAGATCATCGATGATTCCGGCCAGAACATCCGGCTCGAGATTGATGGTGGTGTCAAGACCGATAATATCGCCGGCATAGCCGCCGCGGGCGCCGACACTTTCGTCGCCGGCTCCGCCATATTCAATAGTGACGATTATGCCGTTACCATTGCGAACATGCGGAAAGAACTGGCGACGATCAAGCCATAGTCTCTGCCGTCGCCGTCCATGCCTACACTCAGTCGCGAACAGTTCAACGCCTACGCTGCCCAGGGCTACAACTGCATCCCCGTCACCAGGGAAATCCTGGCGGACCTGGATACACCGTTAAGCGCCTACCTGAAGCTGGCGCAGGGGCCTTATACCTATCTGTTTGAATCGGTGCACGGCGGCGAAAAGTGGGGCCGCTATTCGATTATCGGGCTGTCCGCCCATACCGTGTTCAAGGTCAGGGACAAGACTGTCACGGTGGAAGAAAACGGCGTGCCGGTCAGCGAGACGGTAGTTGCTGATCCGCTGGCGGCAGTGGCGCAATTTCAAAACCGCTACCGGGTCCCGCACCTCGAAGGTTTGCCCAGATTCACCGGTGGCCTGGTGGGCTATTTCGGTTATGACATCATCCGTTATATTGAACCGAAGCTGGATAGCGGCGCCAAGGACGATCCGCTGGATTGCCCGGACATCCTGCTGCTGGTCTCTGATCGGGTTGTGATCTTCGACAATATCAGCGGCAAGCTGTTGCTGATCATCCACGCCGATCCGGCGGAAGCCGACGCTTATACCAAAACCCTGCAACGTCTGCAGGAGCTGGCCGAACGACTGGCGGTTGCCGCCACGCCGGCACTGGACCCGGCCGGTGAGCGCGAGGTAGGTGAGCAGGATTTTGTGTCCTGTTACCAGCGCGACGATTATGAAAACTGCATCAGACGCATCAAGGACTATATCCGCGATGGCGAGGTCATGCAGACGGTGTTATCGCAGCGGTTGTCGATACCCTTTCAGGCCCGACCCTTGAACCTGTATCGGGCCTTGCGCACCCTGAATCCGTCGCCGTATATGTATTTCCTGGATTTTGGCGGCTTCCAGGTGGTCGGCACCTCGCCCGAAATTCTGGTCCGGCTCGAAGACGGCATCGTCACGCTCCGGCCGATAGCCGGCACCCGCCGCCGGGGCAGGACCGAGGCCGAGGATCAAGCACTCGAAGCCGAGTTGCTGGCCGATCCCAAGGAACTGGCGGAACATCTGATGTTGATCGACCTGGGCCGTAATGACATCGGCCGGGTCTGTGCCACCGGCAGCGTGTACGTCAATGAAAAAATGGTGATCGAACGCTATTCCCACGTCATGCACATCGTCTCCAATGTCATGGGTTCCATTAAGCCGGAGCTGTCGGCCATTGACGTCCTGCGCGCCACCTTTCCGGCCGGGACCGTGTCGGGGGCGCCGAAGATCCGGGCGATGGAGATCATCAATGAGCTGGAGCCGGTCAAACGGGGTATCTATGCCGGCGCCGTTGGCTATCTGTCCTGGGGTGGCAACATGGACACCGCCATCGCCATACGCACGGCGGTCATCAAGAACAAGACTCTGCATATCCAGGTCGGCGGCGGCATCGTCGCCGATTCCGTGCCGGCGGCCGAATGGGAGGAAACCATGAACAAGGGCCGCGCCATTTTCGCCGCTGTGACGCTGGCCGCCAGGGGTTTGAGCTGATATTGCTATAATGCCGAATTAATTATGTTATTAATGATCGACAACTACGACTCCTTCACCTACAACCTGGTGCAGTATCTGGCTGAGTTGGGCGAGGACGTGCGCGTGTTCCGCAACGACAAGATCTCGCTGGCGGAGATAGCCGCCGCGGCGCCGCAACGGATCGTCATCTCCCCCGGACCCGGCACACCGAATGAGGCCGGCATCTCGTTGCAGCTCATCGAACACTTCAAGGGCCGCATCCCGGATGC
>JACVQI010000272.1 GCA_015661095.1 Gammaproteobacteria bacterium | reverse complement strand
GACGATGTCCGGACTTTCGGCGGTCATCGGGCTGCCTCTGATTACCTGGCTGATAATTACTCAGGGCTGGCGGATGACCGTCGTTATCGACAAACACGGCGGCGTGGTGGATAAATACATCGGCGATGCCATCATGGCACTGTTCGGTGCGCCATTGGCGATGTCGGATCACGCGAGTCGCGCCGTCGCCTGCGCGCTGGAGATGATTTCAGAGCTGGAGAAAAACAATGTTATTTTTCGTGAAAAAGGCTGGCCGGAACTCGCTATGGGCGTTGGCATCCACACCGGCAAAGTCGTAGTTGGCAATATGGGATCCAAGGACCGGCTGAATTACACCGCCATCGGCGACGGCGTCAACCTCGCGGCGCGGCTGGAATCGGTTACCAAGGACTTCGCGGTCCCGATCGTTATCAGCGAGGCGACCATGCGGCAGGCACCAGGGTTCCAGTACCGGGAACTTGATGTTATCCGGGTCAAGGGTAAACAGGAGGCGGTTAAAATCTTTACCCCAGTAGCTGCAAAACCTCCAACCGTTTGACTATCATTACATTCAATTCGGTCCGCTCCTACCTGAAAACCTCCGCGTTGTACGAAGCGGACATTTCTCCCTTGCCGAGACCTATGTTACTAATTTGCCTTTAAACGTGATCTATAGGGTCTTGTGTATTTAATAAGTGCTGCATATAATAAGCATAGCTTATTATAATCCTGGCTGATGTAAATCCCATGTCTAATCCCGGGTCCGAACAATCCCTTGGTTTCCTCCTATTTGAAGTGCTGCGTTTGCTGCGCCGTAATTTCGGCCGCCGTGTGCAATTGACGCAGGTGCAGTGGCGTGCCCTCGCCATTCTGTCACTCAATGAGGGGATTAATCAGGCCGGACTGGCGGATCTGCTGGAAGTGCGCCCAATCACCCTGGCCCGCCTTATCGATCGCATGGAGGAAGCGGGCTGGGTGGAGCGCCGGCGCGATCCCGGCGACCGCCGGGCCGTCCGCCTGTATCTGACGCGACAGGCCGGTCCAATGATGGACACCATGAAGACGCTCAACGGCGAAACTCTCAAACAGGCGCTGGCGGGTCTGTCCAAAGCGACCCGGAAACAATTGATCGATACCCTCAATGTTATCAAAAACAATCTGCTGGCCGCTGAGTCGGCGGGCAAAAGCAACAATTAACTATTGCGGTATGAATGCTCAAACCAGACAAGATAACAATGAATCGCAAGCTGACGGCCTGGTGCCGGAAGTCTACGATAACGGCACAACCGGCGGTGAGTCAGCCATCATAAAGCCGGGCAGGCGCTGGCTGCGTAGCCTGCTGCTGATACTCGGGCCATTGCTGTTCATCACGACCGGTGGGTATTTCTATGTTACCGGCGGTCGCCATATTGAAACCGACAACGCCTACATCAAGGCGAACAAGGTTTCGCTGAGCGCCCAGGTTTCCGGCGCCATCACGGTAGTGCTGGTCGCGGAAAACGAACATGTGGTGCAGGGTCAGGAATTGTTCCGCATCGATGCCGCACCGTGGCAAGTCGCCCTCACCAGGGCGCAGGCCCGCCTGCAGGGCGTGCGGGCCTTCATCGAAAGTCTCAAGGCCGGTTATTACCAGAAACGGGCGGAATTGAAACGCGATGAACTCGATCTGGACTACAACGAACGCGAATACAACCGGCAACTGGAACTCTCGCGCAGTAAATTATCCTCCCCTGCCGATCTCGACAAAACCAAACACGAAATGGAAATGGCGCGGCAACAGATTGCGATCACGCGCCAGGCGCTGGATCAGATCGCCGCCCAGCTTGGCGGTGATCCGGACCGGTCCCTGGAAGATCACCCTATTTATAAGGAGGTGCAGGGCTCAGTCGATGATGCATTACTGAATATTGAGTGGACAACGGTGACCGCTCCATTCACGGGTGTGGCGCAGAAAAAACCCGAACCGGGACAGTATGTGCGCGCCGGGGAACCGGTGATGGTCATCGTCGCTAATGAAGCAATGTGGATCGAGGCGAACTTCAAGGAAACGGAACTGACTTACGTAAGACCCGGTCAATCGGTGCGGATACATGTCGATACCTATCCGGATCAGGAATGGCACGGCACGGTGACCAGCCTGAGTCAGGCCAGCGGCGCCGAGTTTTCACTATTGCCGCCGCAAAATGCCACCGGCAACTGGGTCAAGGTGGTGCAGCGTATTCCGGTGCGCATAGCCATAGAAACGTGGGACGGCGCACCGGCATTGCGGGCCGGTATGAGTACCACGGTCAGCATCGATACCAGTCACCACCGGGTGCTACCGAAATTCCTCAACGCCCTGCTGTCCTGGCTGGGCATGACATCCAGATCTGACACTATTGCCGCCGGGAGCCGGTAGTGATCTCCTCACGCGGCTTGCCGCACCGCGGCCTGATCACCGGCTCCATCATGCTGGCCACCGTGATGCAGGTGCTGGATATGACCATCGCCAACGTATCCCTGCCGAATATGCAGGGCAATCTCTCCGCCTCGCAGGATCAGATCTCCTGGGTATTGACTTCATATATCGTGGCGTCTGCGATCATGACGCCGCCGACCGGATTTCTCGCCGCCCGTTACGGCCGCAAACGGCTGTTCACCTGGATCGTCTCCGGGTTCATTTTGTCATCCATGTTGTGCGGCGCCGCCACCTCGCTAACCGAACTGGTCGTATTCCGTATGCTGCAAGGCATGTTCGGCGCCGGACTGGTGCCGCTGTCGCAGGCGGCGATACTCGATGCCTGGCCGCGCGAGCGCCACGGTCAGGCCATGGCAATATGGGGAATT
>JACVQI010000271.1 GCA_015661095.1 Gammaproteobacteria bacterium | reverse complement strand
GTTCTGCAGAGCAATTACCGCGGATCGGATGGATACGGCAAGGAATGGCTGGGTGGCGGCGCTTTCCAGAACTGGCGCACCGCGATTGACGATATAACGGACGGCGCGAAATATCTCGTGGAAGAGGGCATCGCCGATGCGAATCGGATCTGCGCCGTAGGTTGGAGCTTCGGCGGTTACGCGGCGCTGATGAGCGGCATCGAGGAGCCGGATCGCTACCAGTGCATCGTGAGCATCGCCGGCGTCACGGACCCCCAGAGAATAGGATGGTTACAGGGTCGCGCGGCCCAGTCGTTTATCGGCACCGACGAGGAGGTGACCAAACGGGGCTCGCCGGTGAATCGCGCTGCGGAAATCCAGGATCCGGTATTGCTGGTACATGCGGAAAAGGATGTCAATGTTCCCATCAATCAGAGCGAGCTCATGCAGGAAGCGTTGACACAACACGGTAAATCCGTGGAGTTCGTTACGTATGAACACGCCGAACACAGCATCTTCCCGGAACGCTACCGCATCGATTTACTAACCCGCGTGGGAGATTTCCTGGATCAGCATACCGGAAGGTAGTCCGTCAGGCTGTCATCAACTCCAGTACATTTCTGATGACTGGATTAATACGCTGCCGTGGACCATTCAGCGACAACATGGCTGAACCCAGGTACTGGTTACGCCAGGATGATGCCATCCATTGATAGTTTTCTATAACCGCCTCGGCGTATTTGTAATCATGCGGATCACCGGCACGGTATACGGTGTAGTGCCTCATGAGTTTCAGCAGCGCTGTGCTGTCTCCACCGGCATTTAAATAACCCAGTGTCATACGCGCAGCCATAAGTCGATCCTGATCCATGGTGGAGAAGATTTCATTGGGATCGGTGGTTTTCACCGGTTCCAGTTCATCGAGCCGCAAATCACGCCGGACGGGTCCGATATCCGATCTGAAACGTGTCAGCAACGCGACGCCCTGGAGCAGGAGTAAGCTCCTGGCCATATCGTTATCAGCTTGTGTGTAGAGATAATGCAGGGCGTTGATCATGGTGTTGGCGTGCAGGGCAACAAAGCTGCCGGTGCGCAACATCATTTCTCCGGCAGCGGCGAACATTGCTTCCCATAACGTCTGTGGTCCGATACCGCCGGCCAGCAGGCGTGTGGCTTCCCGGCTGGCCTCAAGATCGGAGGCAGTGCGTAAAATATCCAGCATGGCATTCCCCGCAATCATATCTGTTTTACCGATGTGCCAATCTGGTTTGAATTCCCTGATGAGTGTCAGGTTTTGTTTCCAGGTGCTGTCAGCGGGGAGATCACTGCTCGCCGGATTGGCTTCGCCTGTATGATTTACGATCGCAGCAACCGTTGAGCGCAGAACGGCATCACCGCCATGCGCTCCAGTTATACCGAGTATGCGGTGGGCATTGGCGCCGGTGATGGACTTATGACCCAGGGCCCGGTAGTCGCGGGCAAAGTAGGGTATTAATAATGACATGCAATAAGCCGGCGAGGTCGTCCGGCTCAGTTGTATAATCGCCGCCTCCGCGGCGTCACGGTCCCATTTATCGATAGCGGACAACAATGCCTTGCGCGCCCGGTCCGTGTCAATCCGCACTGTATGGATCGCGGACATGCGCCAGCCAGTCTGGTTTTCTTCGCGCAGTTGCGAGCGCTTGAATTCGTCGATACCCCAAAGTATTGGCAGCCATCGCTCCGCTCCGGTCAATGTTTGCGTGGCCAGATGCAGGGATTGCAGCATCATCACACCGTGGAATTTGAAGCCCACGTCCGGATAAGGTTGCAGAGTATGGACGGCCGCCTGTGTCAGGGCAGCAAACAAATCCTCATGACGGAGTCCCTGCTGGATCTCCTGAACCATGTCCTCAATGATGCTTTCCCGCGGCGTGGACTCAAGTATTTCCGCAAGCCTGTTACGATTGGCGCTGGCATCGGGCGGGACCGCATCCAGGGCGAAACCGGATCGACAGGCGGCACAGGCGCCGGCGCCATAGCCGAGTGATTTGAGGAATATACGCCGGGTCAACAATGGATCGCGCATGTATATATTTTAGTCCGTTTGTCAGCCGATGGATAGAATTGCATATGTTATGATGATTGTTTTCAGCATGTTCAGGAAATGTAACTTCAATGTTGAAAATCACCAGTCGTATCATAATTCCAGAGAATGAGATTGAACTTGTGGCAGTCCGCGCCCAGGGGCCGGGCGGACAGAATGTCAATAAGGTCGCCTCTGCTATACACCTGCGGTTTGACATACAGTCATCTTCCTTGCCGGAGAGATATAAACAACAACTGCTCGCGAAGAAGGACAAGCGCATCAGCAAGGTAGGCATCATAGTCATCAAGGCACAGAATTTCCGTCACCAGGACCGGAACAAGGCAGAAGCACTCGATCGACTCGCACTACTGATACGCAGTGTAATCACCAGAAAGAAAGCCAGGATAGCCACGCTACCGTCGGCAACCCACAGGCGGCAGCGCCTGGACAGTAAAGTACGCAGAGGCAGATTGAAGCAACTGCGGCACAGCAAACCGGATTATGAGTAAGGTCTATTGCGAGGCTTGCGACAGGAATCGCGACCCGATACTGTCTGTCATACGCGAGTTATTTTCCGGCTGCAGGGCAATATTAGAGATTGGCAGCGGCACGGGACAGCATGCGGTGTATTTCGCGCAACATCTGCCGCACCTAATCTGGCATACCAGTGATCTGCTGGAAAACCATGAAAGTATCAAACTATGGCTGAATGAGTCGGGCCTGGAAAATGTCAGACCACCGCTGGTGCTGGACGTTACC
>JACVQI010000077.1 GCA_015661095.1 Gammaproteobacteria bacterium | reverse complement strand
ATGGCTATGATTAAATCCCGGTAATTCAGCGAGGCGGCGTGCATGCGCACCAGGGCCTGGCCGCGTTTCGGTTTCGGTACGGCAACTTTACTGATTACGATATCGTCGATCTGTTTGGATTCCGGTAAGAGATAGCTCTGCATAGTTTTTCCTGATTAACGGCTGGAACGGGGGGTTGTTAATTTTAAAATAAAATGTCAGGTTCTATCGATGATTATAAATCATACTTTTGTCTTTGGACTCGTCACTTTTAACTGCTTTCCGGTGGTTGTTCCGGTGGTATCTCCAGCGGCGCCGGTTCCGAAATTTCTAGCGGCGGGTTATAAGGAATTTCCACCGGCCCGCCAGGGGGTATTTCCGGCTCCGGTGATGGTATTTGATCCGGGGGCGTATGCAATCGCGGTGCAGAGAAATTAAAGTTTTTACTATCCATAATTTAAGTATAGTAATAATCGCTGTAATTTCCTGATCGATCCCCACAGCAATGCTGCTAAAAAGTGACGGTTTTACAATCCGGCCTTGAAGCATGTTTATGAAATTCATTCATCCCGCCGATGCTGCATTTTTTCACCAGCATTTCCGGTTTGATGCCGCGAACTTCAGCGCAGGGTTTGCAAACAATAATCTCGGCGTTCGGATGGGAAAAAACCTCCTCGAAACGCTGTGGCGGGCCGAATGGCACCAGTTTCGGATAGGCGCCCTCGACGGCGATGGTGACGGCGTCATGGAACAGCATGATCATTACGCTGTCTCCCGCCTGCAGGGCGGAGGCCGCGAATATGAAGGGCAGGGAGGCGCGCGTGGTGTCAGTCGGGCCCCAGGTCGTGGCTATGACGAAGTGCATGATTGTCTCCTCAGTATGGTATAGGGATAAGTGACGGGAACCGTTGTGTTTATAATCGGGACAAATAACTCTGTAAATACTGCTCCTTAAACTGGCCCAGGTCCCAGGGCTCGCTGCTCAGCAGGTGCTGATGTCGCGGAGCGACAATATAAACGTCGGCGGTAACCGTATCCCCGTCAGCCAAATGCACGTGAACTTCCCGGCGTTCATAAACTTCTGACTCGAACTCATCCAGCCGCTGCAGTCTGTGCTCATTGAGATCGTAATACAATATGCCGTCAACAGCATCCTGACCACTGGTAATGATGGCAGGAAACACCTGACTTTTGATCCGGTAGCGAACATAGCCGGAGAGGGTTGCCGGTTCATGCCTGAAAGTCTTACCGGTTACCGCTGCCATCACCTCTGGCACCATCAACGTACCGTACGCAAACAAGTTCAGCACTTCACTCCTCATCGATCAGCCATTAACTTATTAATTGGTGGGTTTCGCTATGCTCAACCCACCCTACATCTGTCTTGTAGCTTGTTACTTGTTGCTGCCTTTTCAGCTTGTTCCCAGACCGAATAATTCCCGAATTCGGTAGCTGACCATGGCATCGTAATATTTGCTCAGGTCGGCCAGCGAATACTGGGCATTGGCCGGGCTGGGATTCGGTGTAACGAATATTCGGGATTTGCCGATCAGATATTTTTGTGCGCCCCAGGGGATGTCTGTTTCCATGTTTTCCGCGAACTTCAGATAATGCCGGTACGTGTCCCGGCCCTGAAACCAGGCGATATTGGGCTGATAGCGCAGTAACTTTTCCTTCAACACCGGCGCCGCCGTCCGGTAATCGACGGTCCGCAGTTGCTTACCCGTGCGAGTGGGCCGCTTCACCAGATCGGTAAAACCGATCCGGTACTTATCCTGCAAGATCTGCATTGCCGCTGCTCCAGGTTCCAGCGGTTCGTTAATTAGCCGGGAGGCGTTGAGGGCCTTCCAGAAGCGGTTACGGGGATTGGCGAAATAATAACCGGACGTAACCGAGACCTCGGAGGGATTCAGACCGATCGAGATAAAATACAGACCTTCGCTTAAATAGTCAGGCAACGTATCCATGTATTACAGTTTACACCGTTATGACTGGTTCAGTTAACGTAGGTTGGGTTGAATGAAATGAAACCCAACTTATCTAATACTCCATGTTGGGTTTCGTGCCTCAACCCAACCTACATTAATTAATCAGTTGCCACCCTGGTCATAGCGCCCGGGTTTGCCATCCACGCGGCCCAGTGTGGTACCGTCCGGGAGAATAATGCCGATGTAGAGGCAGCCCTGGCTGCCATCTTCCAGGGTGATGGCATTGCGCAAGGGATGGACGAACACCGTCACCTTATCACCTTCCTTGATGGTGGTTCGTTTCCAGCCCAGGCGCATGAGAGCGTTGGCTGCCGTCATTTCCACCGTCCATAAACCATCGGGGTGGTCGCCATCGGCATCGCCTTCAATCTTGAAGGAGGAGTGCGGGTTAATCCAACGGAACTGCTTGATAGTGCCGACGATTTTGATCACCGCTGTTTCGTCAAAGGCAGCCGTGGAGTGGTGTGCCTGCACTGGCAGACTGGCCAGCAGGCTGATGGTGAGCAGCAGGGAGAGTATCCGGGTGATAGATTGCGAAAAATAGTTCATGGTCAAGTTTCCGGTAGTTACAGCTTGCAGACGGTCCGGTCTAGCGTTCGAGACCAACCTCGCCCGCCTGGGTGCTGGGAAGATTGTCATTCAGATCCGGCAGACATTCTACTTCATTGATATCCGTTTCGTCGACCCGTAGCCAGCGTTTGGTATTACGCCATTCCCCAACCCAGCCCTGCGGGTCGGTCATGATATATTCAATTTCAAGTACCTCGCCGTTTTCCAGCAGGCGGATGCGCTCCTGGACCCGGAAGTCCTCCGAGATCGGAATACCGGTGTCGATATAGTGGTTGTAGGTTTCAATATAGCGGGTATCAACCACCAGCGTATCGCCATCCCAGTGTCCCAGCGACTCGCCGTTGTAGGTGTAGATGATGGTGTCCTGGTCGGAATAGCCGCGCCCGTCCAGAAAGATCTGCCGGAAGCTGTTATTAAAATTGGCGATCATGTAGACCACCGTCGGTGTCTGCACCATGGCGATGGGCCAGACCCGGGTCATAATCATGGGTATACCGGCCGGGAAGCACTGGCCGATGGCATCGCGGTAGGGTTTGCGCGCAGCACGCATACGCTGGCCTTCTTCGAAATCCAGTTTGGCCTGGCCGATAAATTCGGGGTAGGGCGGCCCGAACATAAATTTGGCGAAACCTTCGCTGAGATCCACGAACCAGGTGCCGGTCAGATTGAATGGCGGGGCCGGCCGGTTCTTGTCCAAATTTTCCGGCGCCAGTGCGCCCATCTGGCCCGGATGCTTCATAATCATATTACCCAGCTTATCCCGGCGCTCCGCCGCCGTCTGCGCCAGGGTCAAACCCGGTAGCAGCAGAAGCAGGACAGTAATCCTCAGAATTATATTCATTCTCATGTCTGACCCCCGTCGAAGTTAATCAGCCATTATTCCCTGTAAATAACAGGTTCCAAAAGCATAAAAGCCTTTTCCCGATAAGTCTATAGCACAGCATGTGTAATGTCCCACTCTCTACCGCTTGGGTATTCAAATAAAAGATGCGTAGGGCGGGTTGAATGAAATGAAACCCGCCATAAATAAGTCGGTTTTCGCACGGCTCAACCCGACCTACCGATTCTTACTCCTAACTCCTCACATTAATAAAAACTATCAATTTCCCAAACGCTGTGTTACAGTGCGCGCCGTCTGGAGGCCTTTAAGGCAACCAGAGCGTCATGATTAGTTGTTAGTTTGCCTCATATGTATTGCCTGTCTTTATTCACAGTCCTGCCCTTGAGTCCAGCTACTCATCTCACCTATTGAGATCAATTACTGCATGCCGCAAGAATCGGCACGGCTGACTCCACGCCCGTCATAATCGCGCAACTAACCGTGCGCGCAGACAGGCCTGATTACACTGCGCCTGACACTCATACTGCAATAACGTTTGCCGGAATGCGCAAACGCCGCGGCAGTGACACATAAATACAGGAAAATAATATGACTTTCTCAACACTCGGATTATCCGAACAACTGCTGCGTGCCGTACAGGACAGCGGCTATACCCAACCGACGCCTATCCAGGTGCAGGCTATCCCCGCGATCCTTGCGGGCTCCGACATCATGGGCGCGGCGCAGACCGGCACGGGCAAAACCGCCGGCTTTACCCTGCCGATGTTACAGTTGCTCACCCTTAATCAAAATGGCAGGACCGGCAGGCCACGCGCACTGGTGCTGACGCCAACCAGGGAACTGGCTGCACAGGTGCAGGACGATGTCCGGACCTATGGTAAGTATCTGCAACTGCGCTCCACAGCTGTCTTTGGCGGCGTGAATATCAACCCGCAGATAAAACAGTTACGCAGCGGTATCGACATCCTGGTGGCGACCCCGGGTCGATTGCTGGATCTGGCGCAACAGAACGCCGTGCGCTTCAACGATATCGAAATACTGGTACTGGATGAAGCCGATCGCATGCTGGACATGGGCTTTCTGCCCGACATTAAACGAATCATTGCCAAGCTGCCGGCCCGGCGCCAGAACCTGATGTTCTCCGCCACTTTCTCTAACGAGATTCGGCAACTTGCCAAAAGTATTACCAACAATCCAATCGAAATTGATGTCGCTCCGCGTAATGTCATGGTGGATACCGTGACGCATAAGATTCATCCGGTCGACAAGGCACAAAAATCCGCGCTGCTCAGCCATCTGATCCAGACGCGAAACTGGTTTCAGGCGCTGGTATTCAGCCGCACCAAGCATGGCGCTGATAAACTGGTGAAAAGACTGGCGCGCGATAACATCCATGCCGTGGCATTGCACGGCAACAAGAGCCAGGCGCAACGCACCAGAATCATGACCGATTTCAAGAAGAACAAAATCCAGATCCTGGTGGCAACTGATATCGCCGCGCGGGGACTGGATATCGACCAGCTCTCGCATGTGGTGAACTTCGATCTGCCGTATGTCCCGGAGGATTATATCCACCGTATCGGCCGTACCGGCCGGGCCGGCGCCAGCGGTCAGGCCATCTCCCTGGTGAGTTCCGATGAACACAAACAACTGCGGGATATCGAGCAACTGATCAAACGGAAGCTTGAGCGTGAACATATTGCGGATTTCAAACCAGGCGCTGTTGTGCCGGAAGATGTTCCTGCAAGAACTGAAAACAAACCCCGGTCTGCGCGCAATAAAGGGCATAATGCCAGTCAGAAACACAGCCAGAAGCGTAGTTTTAACGGTCAGGATACACGCAGTGCCAATGGCCGGCAGCAGGGTCGTAAGATACGCAGCAATAAACCCGGTGGACGCAGCGCCGCCTGGGCGTAAAAGCTGTTCTGATGCTCTAACTGGCGTTGGAAAACGATTTAATAATCATTTTTCAACGCCCAGTCAGCAACTCTTGGGCACTGATAGCGCGATTCACGGTTATTTTACGAAACGCGACGGTATTTTGTGGTACACTGACAACCAGCGATTAATTACGTTTAACGTCTCCATCACCTATCTAACCAATCGGTAACTTGCGTAAGTAGCGCCAGGGGAAATTGCGCTTCACTATGAATTGAAGCTTTCTGATTACGGGGCTTACAAGATGAATATACATAGTTATAAACCCAAAAAAGGCGATGATGGAACCATCACTTTCCCACAACTGCAATGCTGGAATCCGCTGACTGAAGTGGCAACTATCGCCGCAGAATATAGAGGGAAACGAATCTCCTGCAGAATTAAAGTCAATGACCTTCGAAAAAAGTTCCATTACTTCCCGGATCTACCCATGCAATTAGTTACCATCTATCGTGCTGAGATTGAAGGTGCGGCTAAAAAATTGATTGAGAAAAATGAATTTCTGGATGATGGTTCGATCATTATCAAGTACAAGGATTTGTAGAGAAGGGAATCAGTCGTGGTCGGCAACCTGGAAATGAAATGAACAATTGAAATTCATGGGTTCCTGTCCGGGAACCGCCAGCCGCACATTGTTAGCGCCCTGTCCGCTAATCAATCCAGAAAATAGCTATGCTCATCCCACCTGATACAACCATACATTCAAAATACAGCAAAAATGTTAATACGATTGATCTTTTCCAGTCACAGGTTGAACGGTTATGGTGCACAAAATGCGGCAGCGAAGTGGGCGAGCCCGCAACCCATGACTGTGCCGTCAAAGAAGAAACCATGAGAAAAGGAAAATAAACAGCGAAACGTGTTCGTGAATGAACGCGAACAGCTAATGAAATATTGATAAATCAGAGCTTCCCTGACAAATAAAAACCCCGCGATACTTTGCGGGGTTTTTTCGTTTCCTTAGTTTACAATCCGATCAGGCCTGGACGTTCGCAGCCTGCAGCCCCTTGGGCCCTTTGACTACATCGAAGGTTACTTCCTGACCTTCAGCCAGGGTACGGAAACCCTGATTGGCGATCGCGGAATAGTGTACAAACACATCTTTGCTACCATCGGAAGGGGTGATAAAGCCGAAGCCTTTGGATTCGTTAAACCATTTAACAGTGCCTTTCATTGCGTAATTACCTCATAAAAATATTAATAGAATAACGTGTTACAAATCTTTCGAGGTAATTAACTGGATGGTATTTATAAATCACTTCCGAGCAGAACCTGGGCAGAATGTAGCGCGTAAGGGCGATTCTAGCATGACCCCGGCCGAATTCCATAATTATTTAGAACCTATCTCTATATCTAAAATTCTCCACGTTTTAAACCATTTCGTGATGCCGGGCTAGTCATAACATCCTGGTCCGTACCCACTCCCCGTCATACCGGCGCATGGCCACATCCAGTTAAATATAGCCAACATTATGTGTAGACCCCGGATGAATTCCAGAGCAGGCTATTATTCGACTGGATGCCGGGACTAGCCCGGGATGACGCGTGTTTGGTATACCGGTTGGCCCGCAGTTCATGTAGGTTGGGCTGAATGAAATGAAGCCCAACAGATTGTCATTCAGGAGCCATGATTGTTGGGCTTCGTACCTCAGCCCAACCTACCAAAACTACACACATCTCAATGCCCTGCCTTGTCTCCCCAAATCTCTTCCAACTGCTGATCTCGGCCGCATGTCGTGCGATAGAATTTATAGCGAACCGGATTCTTTTTGTAATAATCCTGGTGGTAACTCTCCTCACCTTTTATGGGATAGAAGGTAGAGGCATCGAGGATCCGGGTGGTGACTTTCTGGTTCGGGAATCGCGCCGCCACCTGCTGCAGCGACTGCTCGGCGAGTTGGCGTTCCTCAGGGCTGGCGACGAAAATCGCGGTCATATAACTGTGGCCCTTGTCACAGAACTGGCCGATCGGATCGAAGGGATCGATATGCACCCAGTAATAATCCAGTAATTGTTGATAACTGACTTTGGCGGGATCATAGGTCACCTCAACCGCCTCATAGTGACCGGTGTGATCACCGTTGTAGGTGGGGTCCTTCAAGCTGCCGCCGGTAAACCCTGAAACCACATCGGTCACGCCCGCGAGCTTTTCAAAATCGGATTCCATGCACCAGAAACAGCCACCGGCGAAGAATGCCTTCTCCGCGGCGGCGGGGGCCACATACAACAACAGCCCGGCCAAAATGAATAAGATTTGTTTGCTATACATGACACGTCTCTCCGCAATCGCCTGGAATAATATGGATTATCACCTCAACAACATCGACTAAGTATAGTCCCGGGTCGCAGTATAGTTAATGTAAACAGCATTTTTTATACAGCTTACCGCTGCCGCAGGGGCAGAGATCGTTGCGGCCGACACTATGTTCAACGCTTCGTTCCGGCTGTGGAGCGGTTGCAGATTCATCGCGCCACGCCCGCCAGTAGGCATGAATCAGCCGGACGTTCGGAGTTATGGCGTTTTGCAAGATTTCAATCTCGTCAGTGACGAAGTCGTGACCGCGCCAATCGGTCTGGCTGGCAAAGGCCAGAATCGGGGTAAGCAAAATATTCATTTCCCGGCCGCCGGCCTCCCACAGCGGCGCCGCCAGCTCGACACCCCGGCTGTAACCTTCACACCATTCATCGACAATGGTATAGGACTGGTCTGCAACGACCCGCTCCATAAAAAGCGGTTCGAAATTATCCGGTTGTTCCCGCAACATGGCCGCGATACTGTTCATATGACGCATCATCAATCCCAGGACCCTTTCGCTGTCCTGCATGGATTCCCAAACCGGTTCGAAATCGCCCCATACAACAGGCAGCCATTGTGATGGCTGGATTGCGTCTGGCCCGCTGACCAGGGCCGTGAACAGACCATCCAGCTCACTGATGCTGAGGACACCTTCGTCCTTGTCTTCGGTATCGTCATCCGCGTCGATACGGCCCAGCAGAAAATTATCCAGCTGCTCGATTTCCGCGTCAGACAATTCGGTAAACAGTTTTTTCATTCGTTATCAATATATTTTTCTGACGCTGTCATACAGGCGAATGCCG
>JACVQI010000270.1 GCA_015661095.1 Gammaproteobacteria bacterium | reverse complement strand
ATACGTGGAGCGATTCTTCCAGGACCAAGATAAGGAGAATGTTATGAGAAACCTGATTACCGGAATACTGTTTGCAGCATTCGGACTAACGGCCGTGCAGGCCGACGACGTGGCAATCACGGTTTATAACCAGAACCTGGCCCTGGTGAAGGAAGGGCGGACACTGGAGTTTCAGCAAGGGGTCAACCGCATGTCGTTGACCGACGTCGCGGCGCTGATCGACCCGACCTCCGTCCATTTCAAGCTGCGATCCACCGGCGACCGGATCGACCTGCTGGAGCAGAACTACCAGTATGACCTGGTGTCCAGTGACAAGATTCTGCAGAAATATCTCGGCAACGCCATCGACATCGTCATGAAAAACGGTGACGTGCTGAGCGGACAATATCTGTCATCCTCCTCGGGCTACCTGGTGCTGCAACTGCCCGCGGGCGGCGTGCGGATGATCAATGCTCAGGAAGTGCTGTCGGTAACGGCGCCGCAACTGCCGGAAGGCCTGATCGTGATCCCGACCTTGCAGTGGCTGCTCGACAGCGATGTCACGGGTAAACGCGAGGCCGAGATCAGTTATCTGACCAACGGCATCAACTGGCACGCCGAATATATCGCGCTGCTGGACAAGGACGACAAAAACCTGCGCCTGTCCGGCTGGGTGTCGCTCGACAACCAGTCAGGCAAAACCTATAAGGAGGCAAAACTGAAACTGGTGGCGGGGGATATCAATCTGGTGCAGCCGGAGCGGCCGATGTACGACAGAGCGGTAGCGATGGAAATGCGGGCCGCACCTGCAGCTCAGGGCTTCGAGGAAAAGACCTTTTTTGAATATCATATGTACACCCTGGGACGCGCGACCACCATCGCCAACAATGAAACCAAGCAGGTGAGTCTGTTCGACCCGGCCAGCACGCCGGTGCAAAAGATTTACCGTTACAACGCCGTTGAAGGGAATAAAGACGTCAATGTCGTGGTCAATTTTAAAAACGCCCAGGCGAACGGCCTGGGCATGCCGTTGCCGGCAGGCAAAATCCGGCTGACTAAACTTGATAGCGACGGTTCCGAGGAATTCCTGGGCGAGGATCAGATCGAGCACACACCCAAAGACGAGGAACTGGAACTCAAGGTCGGCAATGCCTTCGATATAGTCGGTGAAACCACTACCATCGACGTGAGACGGATCTCCGATCGGGTGCAGGAACTCACCATGGAAGTGAAAGTCCGTAACCATAAAAAAGAAGCGGTCACGGTGCATGTACGCTATAACGTCTGGGGCGAATGGCAGATACTGGAGAGCAACTTCGATTACGTTAAGAAAAACGCCCGGCTGGTGGAATTCCCGGTGCCGGTACCTGTGGATGGCGAATCGGTGCTGCGCTTTCGCGTGCGTCTGGGGTGATAATTTCAGGGAACCTCTGATGAATTCAGAGGTTCCCTTCGGCACAAGGATGTGCTGGCATTTTTCAAACAGGCAACTGATTGAAAAATGGAGCAAAGTAAAAGTCGCATCTTTTACTTTGCGGGCTCTGAAAAGTCCAGGAGGGACTTATTCAGAGCTTACTTAGAGTCGTTTTCGAATTCGTGAAATCAGCAGCCTCTTCCTGCGATTATTATCCGCCCACTTTTCAACGCGGGTGCAATATTTATTCCATATTCTCAATATTCCAGAGTGTACGACCAGCAATGCGATAGTCAAACCACCCGTCACAAATATATGTTCGATAAACAATCGCGGCTGTTCTTGAAAATAACCTGTTACCAGGGGCACGAATATTAACAACCCCAGATAGAACAACGCCGCGGTGACACCGGCCGGAACATGTTTCATCCTGGCGAACAGGTGAAACTGCAACCACAGAGCCGGAAAATAAATCAGAACACCGGCGATTCTATGCATCTGCTCCGGTGTAAGACCCACAATCGTCAGATCGTATTGGTAAAACGCTATCGCCACCACAATGCGGATGGCATTCACGACTAGTGTCGCGCACCAGGCCGCCAGCAGACAGATGGCTATGTAACGGCCAACCAGCAGCAATAAACCGCCCGTACCACGCGAAGATGCCACTAATATCTGGTATCGTTTCGCATAGACGAACAGGGACAGGATCAGGAAATTCAACCCGGCGCAGGACTTGATGATGGCGATATTATTCTCGGTATTCAGCCACTCGCCACTACCATTATTAATGAACGGTAATCCCAGCAGTGATTGTGTCAACCATGCCAGTGGCCGGAGCAGCCACTGTAAATCCCGGGCTGTCGCGATACTGTAATACTGCTTCAGGGATAGCGCGACGCCCAGGATAATGATCCACCAGCAGCAGGTCTGCCAGTTTCGCCTGCTGATGTTCATTACCGGAACCGTTTTTGCAATCTCGCCGCTAAATACGTAATCAGCAATAGACCCATCATGAATGTGAGAGACGGTTCGGGAACGTTGCGGCGTTCGCCTATAGCAAGGTTGGAGACATTAGCCGGCATGGGTAATGGCTGTTTCACATTGCGGGCTGCCGCACCCTTATTGCGGATAATTTCGTCAACTGCGACAAAAGAGGTATAGCGCGTTAACAAGCTATATTGAAGACCAAGACTGGTGATGGCCTCCCGGTTATCCTCGGGATCGCCCCAGTAATAATCAGACAGGCCGGCTATCCGCATGCGCGCCCAAAGCCACTGTATGGGTTTGTGCTGAGCCGACACATTATCCCGGGCAAACTCAAACTCTCGCGCATACTCGCCGGCGCCGGTCTGGCCATGCAACATTATGGCGGCTTTGCGGCCGGCGTCCCGGTATTTGCCGTAAACCAGCAGCGGCCGC
>JACVQI010000076.1 GCA_015661095.1 Gammaproteobacteria bacterium | reverse complement strand
GTTTCGAGATTTCGCTGCTGGTGCCGTGTGGCTGACACTTCAGAACGCCGCGACGCGCGCGAATACCCAATAACTCGCGACGCCGCCAATCACATACGGCGGAATCCACCACAGCCAGTCCGGCCGCGGCATGCGCATGCCCCGGACGAACCACCGTGCCAGCACAATGGCGGCGAACACCGCTGCGATGAACAACAGCTGACCGATCTCGAAACAGCAGTGCGATCGGAATCGATAGCGGCGGCAGACCGACTTCGGCCAGCGCGCCCGCGAAGCCGAGCCCGTGCAGCAACCCAAATGTAAACGCCACCATCCAGGGGTAGCGCTGCGTCAGGCCGGGTTTGCCCTGCCGCGCGTGTATGATCTCGGTCGCCACGAACACGATGCTGAGCGCGATCATCGCTTCGACCGGCTTGCCAGGCACATGCATGAAGCCGAGTGTGGCGAGCGCGAGCGTGATGCTGTGCGCCAGCGTGAATGCGGTGATGGTGGCGATCAGACGGCGTTTGCCGTTCACCAGGATCAGCAGCGCCAGCACGAACAGCAGATGATCGAATCCGGTCAGGATGTGACCGATGCCGAGCACGCTGTAGGTCTGCACGACTTCGAAGGCGCCCGGACTTGCCGTGATCTGGAAGCGCGCTTCGAACGGCAGTACACGGCCGAGTTGGGTGGTGCCGTCGAGACGCATGACACGCACCAGCACATCGATGCGCGTCACCGCGAGGCCGGAGAACGTCACGGTTTTGCCGGCAAGGCCACCGGCCACGTTAATGTGCCAGCGCTGTACCGCCGCGCCATTGGCATAAGTACTGCTGACGGCGCCTCGCATCTCGGTGCCGGTCGGAAATTCAGGCTGGATCCTTAGTGTCGTGTTCTCATCGAGCGCGGGAATCTTCCACAATACGTCGTAGGTCGTTGCGTCGATCTGGGTGAGCTGCAGATAGGCGGGCCGAAACTCATCGGCATAAACGGTAGATGCCAGGCTGAACAGCAACAACATCCCGCACAACAGAAGGCTGAACCGGCTCATGGCTGGGTATCCTGGCGTGGTGCAGTTTCCGGCGACTTCGCTTCGATGACGACGTCATATTGTTCTCGCAGCCGACGATACTCTGCCGCGAGCGCGCGAGCGCGCCGGTCCGCCTCCCATTCGCGCTCGACTAGCGGACGTACTTCCGCAAGCAGGGGCAGCTCAGCCGGAGTGCGCGCGCTGATCCAAACCAGATGCATGCCGAATCCGGACACCACCGGACCCGCCCACTTACCCACCTCCAGTGTTTCGAGTTGTGCCGCGAATTGCTCGCCGAAAGACCTCGCCACCAGATCCACCGCAGTTCCTTCTTCGCGATAAGGAAGCATCGTCGCTATACCGAGTGTCGCGGGATCAGCGCCGTGCTCGATGGCACTGCGCACCGCGGCGAGCCGGCGGTCGATCGCAACGCCACTACCCTCGGTCGTTAACAGTATCTGCTCAAAACTGACGACTGCCGGCTGCCGGAATTTGTAGGGGTTCGCCTGCAAATACTCGGCCAGATCGGCGTCGCCCGGGGGAGCGCGCTCGATGACTTCCTCGGACAAGACCTCGAGCTTCTGGCGCACGCGCCGCTTGATCACCGAATCGTCGCGGTCGAGACCCAGCGCACGCCCTTCGCGATACATAATCTCATCCTGAATGTAGGTTTCGACCAGACCCGACAGTTCTGTTACCGTCGGTGGCCGCATCCAGGTCGCCTGGTACTGGCGCGCCAGATTATCGATTTCCGCCTGACTGACAACGATGCGCCGCTCATCGCCGCTATCGCGTGCGGTGTAGTGGTGGTAGAGGAATAGCGCAAAGCCGATCAGTATAAAGTGCAGAATCGGCTCGCGCAGCCACTGCTTAACTCGCATCCACGCCCTCATTCGTCAAGCAACAGTGCACGGCGCAGGGACTGAGCACCACAACGGAGTACGGCATTATGTAGTTGATGTGCACGTTTGCGTTATTCATATCTGTGCGGGCAACAGCCCCGCGAGCACATCATTTGCTAGAAGGCCCACTGCAGGGACCAGGTCCATGTCCATTCTTGCTCCGGAAAGCCCGGATCAGGGCTGGTATCGTATTCATGTTCCAGATTGGTGACAAAACTCACGCCTTTTCGGATCGCCAGGGGACGCCGCCAGCTGATCCTGGTAACGACGCGATGCTGGGATTCGGTGAGCGCCGGATGCCAAAGACTTTCGAAGTACAATTCCTGTTGTTCTCCCGGAGTCCAGCGCAGGATAGCACCCAGCGTTCCCTCCGGTGTGGAAATTTCCTCTAAAGAGCCGGTTTCCTTGCGGCCGCCAATTCCGAGGAACGGGGCGAAGCGCAGCGTGTCCGAGTTGACGATTCGATAGCCGGTTCCGAAATAGCCGGTAAAACGGTGATCCCAACTGCGGAATTGATCGAATTCGTAACGCACTCGCCCGGCATATAACCAGGGCGTATCGAGTTTCAGCCACCCGCGCTCCAGCATAACATTCATGTTGTTGTCATCAATAACGCCCTCGGAAGCGCCAACGATGTAAGACAGGTCGAATTCCGTTTCTCGGGAAGGTAAGCGCTCGGAGGCTTTGACCCGTGTGTTCAGGTCCAGGTCCATACCGTCATCGTCATTGGTAGAGCTACCGCCAATGCTGACACCCGTATTCCACCTGGCGAGGTGGTCGAACAGCCACTGTCCCTGCCGGTGTTCATCAACAATGGTTGGCGTGGCCTGAGCCGTTACTGTTTCGACCTTGCCGGAGACAGACGGCGCCGCCGGTTTGGTAATCGTGACCCTGGCGATACGCGCGGCGGGGATCACGATTTCACCCAGATCGGGATGCTCGAGAACCACCCGTTCCTCGCTTTGTTGCTTTACGGTACCGCGCAATACATCCCCACTGTGCAGGATAACCTCGTCGGCCTGCGCTGCCAATGCGAAGCACAAAAGACACAGGGCCACGAACAGCGCGTGCCCGGGTAAGAATTTCAACGAATCACAGATTTGCAAGTTGCGAGTATCGATGCGTTGATCTGACCGTTTTCGCCATTTGTCACACATCGCGTTATTCGTATCAGCCATTTGTTTTAACCTCCCCATGCTTTTCATGAATGGTCCTGTGATGGCGGGTCACAAGCGTCGATCGGGGCGAATATAGACGAAAGAACCCCCGTTGGACAAGTTGCATCACTGCCGGTGTATTTCATTTTAATTTTGTTTCAATGACAGCAGGAAATCATATAAATGATTCAATTAATCCTTAATAGAAAACGGCGTAAAATTAGTATCGTTATCAAAAAAATCTTCCTGCTCCCGGTGTTTCAAAATGCCGACCACGGCGTAAGTAACCGGAGTCATTACCACTTCCACCAGAATTTTAAACACGCAGTTAAAGATTATTACCTGAAATAACGTGCCTGATTCCCAGATACCGTAGAAGGCAATGGGGTAGAAAATCATACTATCCACCGCCTGGCCGGCCATGGTGGAACCGATGGTGCGGGTCCACAAGTATCGCCCCCGGGTCAGCAACTTCATTTTCGCCATGATGAAGGCGTTGACAAAATCACCAGCCCAGAATGCCAGAATCGAGCCGAAGACAATGCGATAGGTATTGCCAAACACCGTCTCCAACGCCGGTTGCAGTATTTCATTAAAAGGCTCACTCGCCGCCACCGGTAAATTAATAATAACAAAGGCCATTATGGTAGCAAAAACCATGGCGCCAAAGCCGGCCCAAATTACCTTGCGCGCCCGGGCGTAGCCGTACACCTCGGTCAGTACATCACCGAAGATATAACTGATGGGGAAAAAAATGTTGCCAGCGCCAAATACCAGAACGCCTCCAAACCAAGGCAACCATGTCAGGTCAATCTCGCAAGTCTTGGCCGGACCGATTAAATTGGCGCAAAGTAGTACCACCACAAAGCCCACCATCATGAATTCGTAGTACTTGTAGTGGCGGTGACGGTCGTGAGTAGGTTGATCTGAATTTAACCGCTGGTCTGTGGATCGAGGTTCAGTCACAAGTCTTTTTTCACCTGGAATGAAGGAATAATTAAATCCACAAATATCCTGAGTTCCATATCTGCGCAAATGCGAGTTCTGTCAACCCGCGGTGTTTTCCCGCCACCACTTTTTAACGGACTCGCGTAATTCGTCACTGTGGAAACGCGCCACCTTGTTGCTGGGCGCCAGCGCCTCGCTATAGAAAAACTCCGGTAATTCGTCATCAACGGTGGTGAAGCCCGCCGCCTGGTTGAACTGCGCTTCGTATTTCAGTGTTTCATAGCCCAGTTTGTAGAAGAAAGTATTATCGAGATCCGTGCCGAGCGCGGCATTGATCGCCTGCACAATCAGATCGATATTGGTGGTCGTGACACTGCGGCCGAACACGCACAGTCCCAGTGAATCGGTGGCGGCATTGGTGATCTGGCTCTTGATACTGACGTCTACCAGATGATCCAGATCCTTGTCCAATGAGTCATAAGTGGGAACATTGCCGGTGGTATGGTCGGCGCCCTGGGCCGTCATCATCATGGACAGGCCGGTCACCTCGATAACCCTCGGATCATAGGCGCTGATCGCCTGTTGCTTGATCACCGGTACCCGCTTGACGCCGTAATGCGCGCCGACCCTGGCTGTGCCCTGTGCCCATAACCGGCCGTTGTCAGTGCCATTGCGGATCTCCTCCAGTGCCCGGTGCATGAATTCGATATCGCCAAAGCTGGCCAGTCCGGCATCCATCAGAACAGCCAGCATGGCGCCGGTTTCGATGGTGTCGATACCGAGATCGTTGGCGATGTTATTCAGACGGGCCAGGTCATCCGGATCCTTGAGACCGCAGTTGGTGCCCATCAGACCCAGGGTTTCAAATTCCACCGGCGAGGTGATTTCCTTGCCCTGCTCGTCGACATAGACGTTACTGCATTCAATCAGACAGCCCGGCATGCAGGCATGCGAAGGGTTACCGCCACGGGCAACGTTCTGCTCGCGGATATAAGCCCCGCCCATCTTCAGCGGCTCCTGCTCCGTGTCCACCTGCCGGCCGAGACTGAAATTATTGACCGGCAGAGCGCCGACATGGTTGATGTAATCACCCATGCTGGCGGTGCCGTTCTGGCGGTAATTATCGACGGCGGCATCGGCCTGGATTTTGGCGCCGTATTCACGCACGGCTTGCATCACTTTCTTCCGATCCTGGAAGGTCGGCATCTTGTGCATGTCCACCACGATGGCCTTGACCTTCTTGGAACCCAGCACCGCACCGACTCCACCCCGCGCGGACAAACGCGACGGGCGCTGGTCGACATCACTGAAGGCAATGCCGGCGAGCAGGCCCTGATATTCACCCACTGGCCCGCAGATACCCAGACTAACCTTGTTGCCATACTGTTCGTGTAACAGCCGGGCGCAGTCAAAATTACCCTTACCGAGATAAGCTGAGGCACTGTCGAAGTTGACTGTGCCATCCTTGCACAGATGAATCACCACCCAGTCTGCCGCGGCGCCATGTAGCGTGAAGCCCGCGATCTCCAACTGGCCGAGGGCAAAACCAAACGATCCGCCGCCGTTGGATTCCTTGATACCGCCGGTCAGCGGGCTCTTGCAGCCGACGCTGATGCGGTTAGCATTGGACCAGTTACTGCCGGCAAATGGCCCGGCGGAAAAGATCAGCGGGTTCCGCGGTGACAACGGCTCAACCGTGGCGATGCCGTCCTTTACCAGGGTCCTGGAGATGAAATAACGGCCGGCCCAGGCGATCTGCTCGCCTGCGAATTGTTCTTCCCGAACAGATTTATCCTGCAAATTAATATGTAAATATCTGCGCATCGCCACGGCCTGTCCGGTGTTGTTAATTACACGCTAATTAAAACATGAAGACCCGCTGATTTACAATTTATCGAAAGCCACAAATTCAGCGTGGAATTACTATCAATCGATTGTTTCAAGATGCTCCCGGATCCTGACTGCCATATCCGCGCTGTCACTGCCATAGCCGATAACATCCACCAGCCGATCCTTCTGATCCAGAATATAGATCTGGGAACTGTGATACGGCACATAGGGCGCATCCGCGGTCAGCGCCTCATATTCACTGCGACTCACTGGCCGTTCCCGGCCGTCTTCCATGAGGGTGTAACCGTAAGTCGTATGTAACGCCTCGGTAATGCCATCGATGGTAGCAACTGCGCCGCTGAGACCGATAATCGAGGAGTGGAAAGCATCGGTATATTTGGCCAGTACCGCGGGCGTATCGCGTTTGGGGTCGATGGTAATAAACAGGACCCGAACCCGCTCCGCGTCAGGACCCAGCGATTTCAGGGCGCCGGCAACGAAATACATGGTCAAGGGACAGATATCGGGGCATTGGGTATAGCCGAAGAAAATCAGCCGCAGGTACGATTTATAATCATTAATAGTAATCGGCTCACCGGATTCAGCAAGCAGATTGACGTTGGCGTTGATGACTATCTCATTCGCCTGGGGGCGGGCGGCACCGGCGGTCAGTATCAGCAGCAAACCAACAATTATCCCAGAGCGGATCGTCGTCATGGCATCCTGTTATTCAAGGCCTAAATATGGATACAGCATATCACTGACAATATGATAACTGTCAGTCATCAGTAACAGACCGAAACATATAATCAGGGTCATAGATATGGACCCGATGAGCTTTGCCTGGTTTTGGATCGCGCTCATCAGTCGCGACATACGGGTGAATAACAGTGCTGCGGCCAGGAACGGTATGGCCACACCGGCAGCGAACATGGCCAGCACCAGAGCGCCGTTACCGGCACTGCCGGCAGAACCGGTGTATATCAGTAACGCGCCAATGATGACACCGCCATAACAGCTCAGGCAACCGAGACCGAAGACGATGGCGATGCCCAGCATACTCAGTACATTCCGGCCTTGCCGTTTTCCCAGCAGTCCGGCCCCGGGCAGATCACAAACCCAGGGTGCCCGCGCGCGGATGCCCACCCACCAGCCGAACAGGATCACGGCCATACCGGTCAGCACGCCTGCGATCCGGTAACTTTCCGCATAGACCAGTTGCGCTTGCTTCCCCGCCTGGCCAATCCAGGCGCCACCGATCGCAAACAGCGCAATGTATCCCAGTACAAACAGGATCATCGACCAGGTAATATGACTGCGCACCGCCCCGGTCACGGCGCCAGCGCTGGTGATTGCCGCAACACTCACGCCACCCAGGGTGGCCAGGAAGACCAGGATCAGTTGCAACAGGCACGGCGTCAATGTCGATGACAGTAAACCGGCCGCCAGTGACACCAGCAGCAAACTACCGGGTGTCCGCTGCGATAGTGGTTCCGAGGGCAGCGGCAGGTTCCACACCCAGCCGGATACCGTCGCTGCCGAATCAGACGTGGGTTGATAGCGGTTCAGTTGCAACGCCAGCGTGCCGGAATCCGCTTGCAGAAGCGGCTGATTCTGCTCGTCAGTTTTCCGGAATTGTACGATGGTCTTGCGCTGCAGCCCGGCAACTTCATCACTGTCGATTGTTATCGGCTGGTAAACCCGCCCGTCGATATTGAGTGTGATGACGGGCAGGTCTGATGGCAGATCACCCTGTTGTGCCTTCTCCTCGACGATAAAGATGAAATGACTCTCGGGATTCAGTTCAGCCGGAGCTCCAACCAACTGGTTATATTCCGCCGTCGCAAACAAGGCCTTCACCTCGATGCCACCGGGATATTGCTGCGTGCGGGTCAGAGAGCGGGTCAAGGCCGTATAGTTTTGCAACCATGTCGCCCGCGCCTGCTCGCCGGAGGTTGCCAGCAAGTCAGTGCCGTCAAGACCATAGGGGATGACCAGCCAGGAACAGGCCACTGCGATCAGCACGATCACACTCAATACATTACTGACTGCGTGGGTTGATTGTTGAACCATTGTTGTCAATCACTGCAGGGATATGTTATAGCCTGAATCTGTTCCGGAATTATACGTTAAATGGCTTACTGGGTCTTACTGCAGATCAGTAATACTAGCTGGTAAACTGACTATGAAGAAAGAGTGAAAATAATTCTCCGGTCGCCAGCCGCGACGCCAGAAATAATTAACTTTTGGTCACGCTCAGTCCGTGACTGGTATTTCCTGCCGGTCATTCGCCTGCGTCACTGCCTTTTTCTGCTTGTCCGGCAAGTAGGTTTCGTGGTAGATGGTGATGAAGGCCAGCAGCACCGCGATCAACATCGGCCCGACGATGACGCCGGTAACACCGTAGACGTTGACGCCGCCAATGATGCCGCAGAATATCAGTAATATCGGCATGTGCGCCCGACTGCCGATGAGGATGGGCTTAAGCAGGTTGTCGACCAGGCTGACCACGAAAAATCCCCAGACCAGGATGAAGATGCCCCAACCCGGACGCTGCGTGAAGATGAAGATCCCGATCGGTGCCCAGATCAGGCCGGCGCCGACCACCGGGATCATGGCCGCGATACCCGTGACGACACCGAAGAACACCGCCAGTGGCACGCCGGCCACCAGGTAGCCGATCATGGCCAGCAACCCCTGGGCACCGGCGGTCAGCAGCGCACCGCGAATCACCGCCGTAACCGTTTGATAAATGCGCAACGCCACCGACTGCACCTGGTCAATGGGCATGGGCACGATTGCAA
>JACVQI010000075.1 GCA_015661095.1 Gammaproteobacteria bacterium | reverse complement strand
CCGGCGCCGATATCAATGCCTGCTGTTGTGATCATAATCAGTGCTCCATGACCGCCCGGTAAGCAAAGGTGGAAGCTCCTAAAGCACCGGTATAAATGGAATCGGGATTAATATTTATGGTGACCTTGCCGTAGTTTTCCTCGACCAGGGCCTGTAACGCCTTGACGGCGGCTTCGTTTTTGGCGACGCCGCCGGTAAAGGTGAATTGATCGGTAATACCACCGGAGCGGGCGATGATCGACATGGCTCGCAGGATAATGGACCGATGCAGACCGGCCAGAATGTCCGAGCGGTCTTCACCGAGGGCCAGCCGGTCGCGTAATTCCGCGCCCGCGAACACCGTACAGGTGGAGTTGATGCGGACGGTTTTTTTCGCCCGCAGGGCCATGGGGCCAAGTTCATGCAGGCCGATCTTCATTTCATCGGCGATATAACCCAGGTATCTGCCGCAACCGGCTGCACAGCGATCGTTCATCTGAAAGTTCTGCACGATGCCGTCCGGATCGACCTGAATGGCCTTGGTGTCCTGACCGCCGATATCCAACACGGTACGGGTGCCGTTGTACATGATGTGCGCACCCAGGCCGTGGCAGAGGATTTCAGAACGGATATGTTCCTTGGAAAAGGGCAGACGGACCCGGCCGTAACCGGTACCAATCACATAGGTCTCATCAAGTTCTACATCCATGACCCGGCCAACCGTGCCTTGAACATGCTCGTGCGTGATATCGCTGGCACCGCTTTCCTGTAACAGGTTATTGAGGCCACGGGGCGGCCGGTTTTCCACTTCCAGGATGGCCTTGTCGTAGACGCTGACGACGACATCAAAGGGCAGCCCGGCATCCTTGCAGACTTCCTCGGCGATGGCCAGATACAGGGATCCGGCCAGGTCTCGGAAAAAGTCCGATTTGCGTGCGGTGCCGGCGGCGAACAGCACCCTGGCCTGTATGCGGATGCGTTTGAAAATCTCCCCGATAGCCCCTTTGACGCCGGACTCCAATCCCTGAAAGCGCGGACCTTTGACGAATTGCTCACAGGTCTGTTCCAGGTCCTGCAGTTGTTCCAGGAATTGCTCGCGCCTGAAGTTGCGTTCCAGATCGCTCAGGAAAGTATCGATCCTGCCTTCCATCTCCGCTAGTTGGCTCAGTTCCCTTCTAAGCAGGGTAAAGCGCGAATCGATATGCGCTTCCTGTTTGGAGACGGCAGCCGCGGTATCGTAATTGGAGCGTGAATTCGTGATGCCGCGGCCCAGCACGTTCTTATGTTCATCCATGAGGATAGCCTTGGTGGTGGTTGAACCGAGGTCGATGCCGATAAAACATTGCATAGATTAATTCTCCCTTGAAATCAGGCGGCGTGGCGTTTTTGATCGATCATCTGGAAGTAACTCTCCAGACGATTTTTGACATTGGCCGCCGAGAAATAGCGCGGATCGACCAGGTCGGTTTCCACGAATGCCGCCGGTTTGCCGGTCTGTTTTTCCACTTCCCGCATCATCAGGAGTTGCCCGGCCGAGAAGCTGTTACAACTCTTGATTGAATTGATCAGCAGGCCGTCCGCCTGGTACTCGTTAATGTAGGTCACCAGCATCTTGACGCGTTCGGGCAAGCTGAGATTGGTGTAACAGCTCAGGCAGTAATTCGCCAGGGATTCAAGGGGGTGTTCGGGATCGTGCCGGAAACCGAAATCGTACGTGCCGCCGACCTTGGTATAGGTGCTGGCAACGTTGACCGCGCCATCCTCATAAAACATCTTCCAGAATTCATACATATGGGTGTAGTTCGGCGGTCCCTCCGTTACCAGCCGGTACTTTTCCTCCTTCATTACGCCATCGGGCGTCACCGGCCCCAGGCCCTGATCGATGCGTTCCTGTATTTCCTTGCGCAGCAGACGGTAATATTCGGTGGCATCCCGGGTGCCGCGGAAGGCGGAAAAGATCGGGCCAACATAATAAATAGCACCGAAATAGGCATCGATGGGTGATGGTTTGTGTTTCGCGGATTGCAATACCCAGACCAGGTTTTCCTCCGCCTTGGCGGACTCGCGCAAATATTCGCGCAGGCGATCGATATCGAATTTGACGCCGCTGATCTTTTCCAGTTTGGGGATGACGTCCTGCTTTAACTGGTTGACGACGTAGTTGCGCATGTTATCGGTGATCTTGCCATCGGCCTGATAGGGCACATGCAGCATTGCTGTTTCGCACTTGTATTCATGCCGTAATAATTCGAACCATTTCATGAAGGTGAAACAGCCGGTATAGGACAGCAACAGCAAATCGGGTTCCGGCAGGGGTTGTCCGGTTGGACCGATATTACCCTTCTTGACCATACCCAGATCCGATTTTACGTAGGTACAGACATCTTCCGAGTGACCCTGCCGTTCGGCTTCCATGATGTAGGCACCGGTTTTTTTGCGCATGCCGTTTTGCAAGGCGTTGATCTCGGGATAGTTACCGACCATGTCGAAACACATGACCAGTTCGTTGAGGTTACCCGGCACGAAGGTATAGGAGACCTTTTTGCCCTGTTTGTGGGCGTCGGTGAGTTCCTGAAAATTCCCGGCAATCATTTCCTTTTGCTTGATCTGGGACTGATCTTTTTTGGCGTCTCTGGGTTCCAGCGGTTTACTGGTTGTAATGGCGTTCATTCTCTATACTCCCCACAATTTGATGGAATCGGCGAATGTCCCCGCCTGTTCGCGGATGGGTTGCATCTGCCCGGTATTTTCAGCGTATTTAAAAGCGATATAAGGAATGTTGGCGCCGTTCAAGGCATCCATCAGCATGGGCCGCTCCAGTAACGCCGGATCGCAGAAACTCGGCGCCGCGAAGATGACGCCTTCCGCACTACTACGCCGGACGGCTTCCACCAGGTACTGGCCTTTTTCATCTTCGTTGGGTTCAAAAGTCGCAGAAGTCTTCACGGAATGGTGCAGGAAAGTCGTGGCGAGGCTGCGGATCGGATCGCCGTCGACGGGAACCGCCTTGGTCAGCCAGCGGTTGACCAGCATGAAGTCGTCATTAACGATATAACAACCCGCCAGTTCGATGGATTTAATCAGGTTCAAGGGTGGTTGTTCACAGAACATGCCGCTCAATACAACCCGGCAATTATCGCGACGGGGCCGATCCCCGGCGGTGATGGCAGCCATATAATCGATCAACATCTGGCTATGTTCTTCCACCGGTAACAGCATGCCGGCCCGTTCCAGCAAGTAGGCTTCAGTCGCAGGAATTTTCCAGGGCTGTGCCGCTCGCAAGTCGTAAAGTTTATTCACCAGTTGCCGGTTGTCATTGTATAAGGCGATGGCGTTACGAAGATCGTCATCCGTGATCTTTATGCCGCCCAGTTTTTCCAGCCCTTCCCGTAGTTCCTGCAACTCCATGACATAATAATCACCGCCGACGTTATCCATGTAATTCTGGGGCACATCGAAATAACGGGTATAGATACCCGGACGGATCATCTGAAACATACCCGAGAGGTTGCGGATGACATCACAGGTACTCGGGAACAACATGCCGTCGATGAAATCCAGACGTTTGGTCAGTTCCAGTTCGATGGTGGAGCGGGGAATACGACAGATATAACTCTGGTAATAAGCGTCGCCCTGAATGACTTCCAGTTGATCTCCGCCACCGAAGATCCCGAACGGCAGCATGCCGGCGGCATGGATCATTTCCCTCGCGACATAAATTGGCATGAAGCCGATGACCTTGCGGCCGGGGACGGCCGCTTTCCACTCCCTGGCGTTGGTGAAATTCAGGTCTTCATACAGGTTCTGACAACGGTCAATAATCTGATCAGAAATCGCCATCTACTGCATCTCCAGGTTTTGGATCAGTGTCTGTAAGCGGGGTTGTCGATACAAGGCTGCATCGCCTTCTGTTATGATGCTGCGGTTATTCATGTGTGTGCCTTGATTGAAGTCAATTTTCCGATCTATGTATAAAACCAAACTGGTGCTGTAAATCTGAGAAAATAGTTTAATTTGCATATTATAGTATTATAATACTATAATACAAGATAAGAGTCAAGCACCGATGTGTATATACCGCAAAGCTGTTGCGAAGCAGCTTTATCTATCTAATTGTAATTATTAATATTTATATTCTAATTTAAAGTAAATTATAAACAGTATTGGACGGGCGGGGATAATCGTAGCGATGCAAAAGACATCCATGTCGATCGCAGTTGTCGGAAGCGGCGGGGCCGGTTCGATTACCGCCGGGAACCTGTTGCTGGAGGCCGCGGCGAGGTCTGGCAGTTACGGAATTCTGACCCGCTCGGTCGGGCCACAGATCCGGGGTGGTGAGGCCGCCGCCTTGATTCGGCTGAGTTCTGAACCCATCGACAGTATCTGCGACTCCTACGATATCCTGCTGGCCCTGGACTGGAAAAACGCCGACCGGTTCGCGGCGGAACTACCCATGGGACCACACAGCCTGATCATTACCGACCCGGAGCAAGGGGCGATACCCGCGGTAATAGGCGGTAGCGGGGCGCAGGTGCGTGAATTACCCATCGGCAAGCTGGCCAAGTCTATTAACAAAGGCCGGCCGAATATGATCGCCCTTGGGGTGCTCGCCGAAGTATTGAGTATTCCACGGGAATCGATAAAGGCCGTACTGACCAAACAACTCGGCGATAAGGGCGAACAGGTATTGCAGTCCAGTATGGACACGGTTACTGCCGGAATGACGGCGGCTCAGGATATTGCCAAACAGCCTTTACCGAAAAGTAATGGCTCCGGTAGCGGCCACTGGTTGATCACCGGTAACCAGGCCACCGGCCTGGGTGCGGTCCGGGCTGGCGTACGCTTTGTCGCCGCCTATCCGATTACACCGGCGACTGAGGTTCTGGAATGGCTGGCAACCGCCCTGCAGAAAGTGGGCGGCAAACTGGTGCAGGCGGAAGACGAACTGGCTTCCGTCAATATGATCATCGGCGCCTCCTATGGCGGCATCCCGTCGCTAACCGCCACCTCCGGTCCCGGCTTGTCCCTGATGATGGAAGGGCTGGGTCTGGCGGTCAGTGCCGAGGTGCCGATCGTGGTCGTTGACGTGATGCGGGTCGGGCCCTCAACAGGAATCGCCACCAAGGCGGAACAAAGCGACTTGAATATTGCGCTGTACGGGCTCCACGGTGATGCACCGCATCTGGTCCTGGCGCCGGTGTCCATCACCGATTGTCTGTTTACCGCGCAATGGTCGGTGTATTTGGCTGAGGCCATGCAGGTACCGGCGATCCTGCTCTCGGATCAATATCTCGGCCAGGCCATGGCAATTATCGAACCGCCAGAGGCCGTGAATTTCAAGGCTGCGCGCAGTATTGCGCAACACTCTGACGGTGAATACCTGCGTTATGCCGATACCGGAAATGGCATTTCACCCATGGCCATACCGGGTACACCGGGTCAGCAATATACCGCGGACGGACTGGAGCATTCCATGGCCGGCACGCCCTCAACCAGGGCTGAGGACCACGCGCTGCAGATGGACAAGCGGCAACGTAAACTCGATAAATTCGATTACGGCGATTATTGGGCTGAGATCGAAGGCGCCGGCGCACATGCCATCATCACCTGGGGCTCGACCACTGGCGCCGTGCGGGAAGCGCTCGGGCGGTTGCGGGCGGAAGGTATCGACGATATCAGAATGGTGGCAATGCGGTTGTTATCGCCGGCCCAACCGGGAAAATTCCGGCAAACCATGGCTGGTGTCAGCAAGGTGCTGGTGATCGAGCAAAGCCATTCCGGACAGTTTTATAAATATCTTCGTGCACATTACGACCTACCCGGCGAGTCGGAGCTATTTCATCGCGCCGGCCCGTTGTTGCTACGCCCGGGTGAAACCGCGGACCAGATCAGGCATTGGAGACAAGCATGAACCAGATAGCAGAGACTATGTCTACCACTCCCCGTAATCCGGCGGAATACCGATCCAGGGTTCAGCCGATCTGGTGCCCGGGCTGCGGCGATTATTCGGTACTCCTGGAGATCACCAAAGCCCTGGCCGCTCTGGAATTGCCGCCGGAACAGGTGGCCATCGTATCAGGGATCGGCTGCTCATCCCGTTTCCCCGCCTATAGTAACTGCTACGGCTTTCATGGTATCCATGGCCGCGCCCTGCCGTTGGCTACCGGCCTCAAAGTGGCGCGTCCGGAACTGACGGTCATCACAACCGGCGGAGATGGCGATGGTTTTTCCATCGGCGGGAATCATTTCCTGCATGCCTGCCGGCGCAACGTCGATATCACCTACATCGTCATGGATAACCAAGTTTACGGAATGACCAAGGGTCAGGCCTCTCCGACCACCGATCCCGATTGGGACAGTGTTCTGACGCCGGGCGGCACCGGCATCCGTCCTTTTCAGCCGCTGGTGATCGCCCTGGCTTCCGGCGCCAATTTCGTAGCCCGGGCCTTTGCCGGCGATCCGGAAGGCACTACCCAAATCATCATTGAAGGGATCAAACACCCCGGATTTTCGTTTATCCAGATCCTCAGCCCGTGTGTGACTTTCCGCCCGGAACAGCGGGAATGGCGCAACCAGGTACGGCCGGCCCCCGTGCCCACCACCGGCGACCCGTCCGTGGCGGCGAAACGCATCATGACGGATGATGGTTTTAATCTCGGTATTCTGTACGCGGGCGACCGGCCCTCCTATCAGACCGGCCTGAAAGACGGCTCCATGCCGGCGTCGGAACTGGGCCGGGAGTTCGTGCTATGAGCGGAGGTAAGCAAGTAAATAAATCAACACCCGTTATCAACAGTATGACGGAATTGCTGGCCCATGCGCTGGCGCTGGAGATCGAGGCCGTGGCCCGTTATGCCGAACTGGCTGACATCATGGCGGCACATAACAATCAGGAAGTGGCGGGACTATTCAAAAAAATGTCGCAAATCGAAAAACTCCATGTCGAGACCATCCATGAACAGATCGACAGCCGGCAATTAAAGAAACTGCCCGTCATCAAGTATCAATGGATCTCAAGCGAAGGACCGGAGACCACGGATCTGGCCGACCTGCATTATCTGATGACACCTAAACAAGCCCTGCACCTGGCACTGCTCAATGAGCAACGGGCCCGTGATTATTATCAGGGCATACGCCAGTCCACTACCGACCATGACACCCAGGTGCTGGCGGAAGAGCTGGCGGTGGAAGAGGAAGAACATGTCGCTCTGTTGCAAAACTGGCTCGCGAAGATCCCGGTAACTGAGGATCATTGGGATCACGATGACGATCTGCCGAATAGTCAGGATTAAAGCAGCACTGGCCCGATATGCCGATGAAAGCTGAGGTCTGGTTGCTCTATATCAAATTATCTTGTCTTTTAGTTTTCTAGAGGTAATTCGATGATATATCCTCTGATATACTAAAAACGCATAGGGAGGGGGTTTGCGTAATGCGTGGTCAGGGAGAATGCATGAGTCTTAAAGTCAAATAGGGTGTTGTAATTATATGAAACAACTACATTGCCCTGCAGCAATACCGTGCCGGCGATCTGTTGTCAGTGAATTCAAATCAAACAATTTCCAATCAACATAGATAGATACCATGAAAATCAAGAATTCGACCAGGGGAAGACGCTACTTTCTTTATATATTGACACTATTAATCTGCCTGCCTGTTTATGCCGCCGATCTGGTGCAAGCCGACCGCTTGATTAACGAAGGCAAAGCGGGGGAGGCCTACGAGTTGTTGTTCAAGGACATTGAAACCGCGGCCGGCACGCCGGAATACGATCTGTTGCTCGGCATAGCGGCACTGGAGTCCAGGCATCCGACCCAGGCGGTGTTCGCCTTTGAACGGGTCCTGGCGGTGGAGCCGGATAATGTCCGGGCGCGGCTGGAACTGGCGCGGGCCTATTATGAAATGAATGAAAATGAGGCCGCCCGGGAGGAATTTGCCGTGACCCGGACCAAACAACTCCCTGAAGGTGTGGATAAAACCATCGAAGAATATCTGACTGCCATTGATTCGAGGCTGCGGGCTGAGGAAAAAATCTTCCGGTTTTTTGTGGAGACGCAGTTTGGCTATGATTCCAACGTTAATAGCGCCACGGATACATCGCAGGTTGCCCTGCCGGCCTTCGGTAACCTGGTGTTCACTCTCGATCAATCGGCCCGCGAGCTGGACAGCGGCTTTTACCACCTGCGCGGTGGCGCCTCATTTTCGACCAAGTTCATGGACCGGGAAGATCTCCAGGCCTTTGGTGGCGTCGAGGCCTATTTTCGCGATACTTACAACGAGACTGATTTCAGTACTGTCGCGGGCGATGCCCATGTCGGATTGCGATATAATGTTGACGACGAAAATGCAGTGGTCGGGGCGGTCCAGGGTCAGAACTACCAGATTGATGGTGATACCAACCGTAATCAGGGCGGCGTCAATCTGCAATGGTTACATTACACCCAGACCAATACCCAGTATTCAGTGTTTTCCCAGATGGTGGTGCAGCGATTTCCCGGTCAGGACGTCAGGAACGTGAATCAGTACAGTGGTGGCGCGGGGGTAGCGCATATCTATAATCGTCCCGGCGATCCCCTGGTCTTTGCCAGCGCCTATATCGGTACTGATAACGAGCTGGACAATACCAGACAGGATATAGGCCGTTTTTTCACGGGCGTCAGGACTGGCGGAAAATATACCTTACGGGAAGGTTTGGACCTGCTTGGCAGCGTCAGTTATCAATATAGTGATTATGGCGCTGATGATCCGTTATTTCAGGAGACCCGCACGGATCATTTCGTGTTCATTCGTGCCGGGGTTGATTACAAGTTAATGGACAATCTGTTGATCACGCCGGAGGTTCAATATAGCAACAGCATTTCCACCTTGCCGATTAATGATTACGACCGCTGGCAGTTGTTTGTCAGTGCCCGTTATGACTTCTGATTGGAGTAGCGATGATGAGGCTCAAGATGTTTAAAACGCCTGTACCGGTAATTCTTTCCATAATGACTTTGGTTATGCTGGTCCTGCCACATGCTGGCCATGCCCAGGGCGCCGCCGCGGGTAAAGTGGTTTTTGCCATGGGCACTCCCCAGGCCATAGACAGCGCGGGTACTGCCCGTAATCTGGCGCGGAGTGATGCGATCTATTCCGGTGATCGGCTGGTGACCGGTCGCGGGCGTTTGCAGGTCAATATGGCCGATGGCGCCTTCATTTCCATACAACCGAATTCGGAGTATGTACTGGATAACTATAATTACTCAGGCCAGCCGGATGGCACGG
>JACVQI010000074.1:2658-11501 GCA_015661095.1 Gammaproteobacteria bacterium | reverse complement strand
GTTTTACCGGTGCCATCCACGCCATGACATTGAGCGCAATGCTGTTTGTACGCCGCGCCGCCCTTTTCCACGGCGATTTTTTTCAATGCCTCGTTATTGTATAACTGCACCAGCGTCAAGCCGCTGAAGTCGGCGGCGTCCTCAGCTCTCGCGGCTGATGCCGGGATAACGCAATACAGCAGAGTGATGATCAGAAAATAGGTGAGTTTGTCCACAACTTCCGGATGAGTGTGAATGAGCCCGCGCTTCTGGTGTGGCTAGTATAAGGCCGCTAGAAATTCGCGGGCAAGGGAATTTCGCCAGTAATCAGCCGTGACGATATCGCCATGCACTTCAAGAAACAGAGAACGCAAACCGGCATCAATGGACATGAATTTTATGAATTCTTCGGGGAAAATATCGTGTTCGCCGATATACATCCAGGTATTGGGGTTCATCAATTCCTCTCCATCCGGGGGTTCCGGCAGTTCCCTGAAGTTGCATTCCGTGACCAGCGCAACTTCATCATAATCATAGAAGACCACCCGCCGGTGCCGGGTGACGCCGAAATTCTTGAGCAATAAATCACCGGGAAAGATATTGGTATGAGCCAGGTCCTTCAAGGTCTGGCCATAATCGAGGATGGCCTGTTCCGCCTCCTGGCGTGTGGTTTCCCTGATATACAGATTCAACGGCCGGACGCGGCGTTCAATATAGACGTGGTCGATGACCAGTTTATTTTCCCTGATGTAGACTGAGCGAGTCGCATCCTGACGTAACTCCTCCAGTAACTCAGGCGCAAACCGATCCAGCGGGAATTCCAGTTTACGGAACTCCTGGGTATCGATAAGCCGGCCGGCCAGGTCGTGTTTGGATACCAGTTTGTATTTTTCAATCACATCCTCACGTTTGATTTTCTTCGGATAGCCGAATTTGTCGCGGATGATCTTGAATACCAGGTTATAGGATGGGAGGGTGAAGACGATCATGACCAGTCCCTTGTCGCCTTCCGCATGGACAAATTTATCTTCAGTCCTGTTTAAATGGTTGGTGAACAGGCGGTAGCGTTCGGTCTTGCCTTGCCGCAGCCGTCCCATGACCGTATATAGTTCATCAATATTCTTATGCGGCAGGATGGAATGCAGGAATTGCACCGCGCCGACCACCGAACTCGGATCCGCGAAATAATAGGAGCGGGTGTAACTGAAGATCATGCCGACCTGTTCCGGCGTCATCAGCACGGCGTCAACACATATACCGTCGGGGGTGTTCTCAATAGCGATGACGATGGGGGAAATCTGGTTGTGCAGAATAATTCTGCCGACCAGATAGGCGCGAGCGGACTGGAAGAAAAGGGAATCAATAAACTCGAAACGCAGGAATCCTTTCCCTTCCTGGAGCAACGTTTGTGAATAGTGCTCAATCTCCGCCGCGATGAATTTACAGTCATTGTCGATATCATGATAGGGAACTTTGAAGGCAAAGTCCGTCAGGATGGTATTGAACATCCTTTCAATTGACTGCCAGTACGGGTAGCGCTTAAGGCTCAAGGCCTCGAAGGATTTGATACCTTCATCCGGCGCGGGAGAGACGAATGCCAGCTCCGGATCCACACCGACCGTGCCGAAGATCCTGCGGCTGATCGAATTGAAAAAGGTCTTCATGAAGCCGGCGTCCGGGACGTTGCCCAGGCGCTCGCCGAAATACTGCTTTATTTCACACCATAATGAGCGTTGGATATCCGGACCGATCATTTGCTCCAGGGCATGGGCATTCTGACGGATGGATTTTTCATAGAGTTCCACCCGTCTGACGATATCCTGCTGATGACCCTGCCAGTCGCGTTGTTCAAAGCGTTTCCGTGCGCGCCCGGCAAGATGGGAAAAATCCTTGTTATATTTTAGAAAGCCCTCATAGATCAGTTGTGCCGCGGTTGCGATGGTGATTCTGTCATGCGCCATGCACTGTTGAATCCTTGAGTATTACATGTTCGCAATCAGTGCTGCGCCGAATTCACTGCACTTGACTTTTTTGGCGTTTTCCATCAACCGGGCGAAGTCATAAGTGACGGTTTTGCTGGCGATGGTTTTATCCATGGATTGAATGATCAGATCAGCGGCTTCGGACCAGCCCATGTAGCGCAACATCATTTCGCCGGACAGGATCAATGAACCCGGGTTGACCATGTCCTTGTCGGCGTATTTCGGCGCGGTGCCATGGGTGGCTTCGAAGATGGCATGGCCGGTGATGTAATTGATGTTACCGCCAGGTGCGATACCGATGCCGCCGACCTGGGCCGCGAGCGCATCTGACAGATAATCCCCATTCAGGTTCAAGGTGGCGATGACATCGAATTCCCGCGGCCGGGTCAACACCTGTTGCAGGGTGATGTCGGCAATGGCATCCTTGATCAGGACCTTGCCAGACTTCAGTGCCTGTTCCTGTTCCTTGTTGGCTGCATCCTCACCTCGTTCCGCCCGCGTTTTTTCCCATTGGGTCCAGGTATAGGTCTGACCCGGAAACTCCTTCGCCGCGAGTTTATAACACCAGTTCCGGAACGCCCCTTCCGTGTATTTCATAATATTACCCTTGTGGACGATAGTGACACTCTTGCGCTTGTTATCGATGGCATAATGGATCGCCGCCCGCATCAGGCGTTCCGATCCTTCGCTGGAAACAGGTTTGATGCCTATCCCGGAGGTGGCCGGAAAGCGTATGTTTTTATAGGAGTCCGGAAAATTCGCTTTAAACAGTTCCAGAAACTTCTTGTTTTCTTCACTACCCGCCTCGAATTCTATGCCGACATAAATGTCTTCGGTGTTCTCACGGAAAATTACCATATCAACCGCCCCGGGATCCTTGGTCGGTGAAGGTACGCCCTTGAACCAGCGGACCGGCCTTAAGCAGACATACAGGTCCAGGATCTGGCGCAGGGCCACGTTCAGGGAGCGGATCCCGCCACCAATCGGTGTGGTCAGCGGGCCTTTGATGGATACCAGATATTCACGGCAGGCATTCAGCGAATCATCCGGTAACCAGGAACCATACAGATTATTCGCCTTCTCTCCGGCGTAGATCTCCATCCATTTAATCTCCCGCTTGCCGCCGTAGGCCTTTTTGACCGCCGCGTCGAGAACCGGGAGGGTGGCGCGCGTAATGTCACGGCCGATGCCGTCGCCTTCAATATAGGGGATGATGGGCTGGTCAGGTACCCGCAGTTTACCGCCGGATATCGTGATTTTTGCGCCGCCGGTTGGGACTTGAATATGCTTAGCCAAGGGTTACTTCTCCTTACAATTCATTGGTATTATTACAAACCGCGCTAGTGTTTCATAAAACGCCTGTCGATGCCATCCGGCGGCGGCTTTTTATGCTGGGTAAATTGACTTATCGCAATGATTTGATTATGGTTGTACTTTAAGAGGCGCCGATTTGATAATCAGCTTGCGGGCGCAAAAGAAATACAGCTAAAGAGAGTCCAACCTGCTTTAGCGGAAGCTGATAGCGGGTTTTTTTATGTACAGGATGTACGGTATGCCGCGGGTGCAGGGATGCACAGGAGCGGCGATGTCCGTGCGAAACTGAAATATTGTTGTGTCCGAAAAGGAGACTGTTATGTCCAAGATAGATCCGAGTAAATATGCCTTGGATACACTGGCCGTGCGCGCAGGGCAGTCGCGAACCAATGAAGCTGAGAATAGCGAGCCTATCTTTCTCACTTCGAGTTTCGTTTATCAGAATGCGGCTGAGGCCGCAGCCCGTTTTGCCGGTGATGTTCCCGGAAATATTTACTCCCGCTTCACGAATCCCACCGTGCATACGTTCGAAGAGCGGCTGGCGGCCATGGAAGGCGGTGAACGGTGTATCGCGACGTCATCAGGTATGAGCGCCATATTGACCACCTGCATGGCGCTGTTGCGGGGCGGCGATCATATAGTCTCGTCGCTGAATGTGTTTGGGACGACCGTGGGTTTGTTCAATAATGTTCTGGCGAAATTCAATCTCAATACCACTTTTGTCTCCCTGACTGACTACGCTGCCTGGGCCAACGCCATCACCCCGGCCACGAAATTGTTGTTCCTGGAAACGCCGTCCAATCCGCTGACCGAAGTCGCGGATATCCAGCGCCTGGCCGATCTGGCCCATCAGCATGGCTGCCTGCTGGTCGTGGATAATTGTTTCTGTACACCGGCATTACAGTTGCCGTTCAAGTTTGGCGCGGACATAGTCATCCACTCCGCGACCAAATATCTGGATGGTCAGGGTCGCTGTGTCGGCGGGGCCGTCATCGGCAGTGAGGCACTGCTGGGTGAGGAGGTGTTCGGATTTCTCAGAACCGCCGGACCGAGCATGAGCCCGTTCAACGCCTGGGTTTTCCTCAAGGGTTTGGAGACATTGAAAATTCGCATGCAGGCGCATTGCGATAATGCCATGAAGATGGCGGAGTGGCTGCAGTCCCAGGACAAGATTGCACGTGTTTATTACCCGGGGCTGAAAAATCATCCGCAATACGAACTGGCGCGAAAACAGCAATCGGGTGCGGGTGGGATCGTCAGCTTCGAAGTACAAGGCGGACGTGAGGCTGCCTGGAAGGTGATTGATGCGACCCGCATCTATTCCATCACCGCCAACCTCGGCGATACCAAAAGCACTCTCACGCATCCGGCCACCACCACGCACCATAAATTGACGGCTGAGGAAAGACTGCAAACCGGAATCAGCGATGGCCTGATCAGGATCTCGGTGGGATTGGAGGACATTAATGACCTGATAGAGGATATGGATCAGGCCCTGGCCAGCGTATAATGATAGTGTTCGTGCGGTAACAAGCTAAGAAACCTCTGAATAATGCAGGGGTTCCGTCCGTGGTATGGATGTGCGGGCTCTGAAAAGTCCAGGCGGGACTGATTCACAGCTTCCTTAAGTTTACCGAGGATGAAATTATCGCAGTGTGCCAGTAAAATCGGGTTAATCGCTAGTCAGTAACGGTAACACTATGTCATTAAAGCAAGTACCAGAGCCTGTATCAACCGGAGAGCGGATGCAACTGGACTTGCGAAAAACTGGAGCCAGTCCTGATTACTGGTATCCCTTGGCGTTGTCGAAAAGGATCAGACCTGGTAAGACCCTGGGAGTGACATTCGCGGGTGAACCGATCGTCCTGGTCCGTACCGGGTCCGGTACGCTGTTTGCTCTGGAGGATCGGTGCGCCCACAGACAGGTGCCATTACGGGAAGGTGTAGTCCATGGTGACGCCATCCAGTGCTGTTATCATGGCTGGAAATTTGATGCCAGCGGCAGATGCGTGAATATTCCTTATGTCGGCAAGCACGAGAAGATATCCAGGGGCGTGCGGAGTTATCCTTGTCGGGAAGCCTATGGACTGGTCTTCATTTATCCGGGCGATATGGCGAAACTGGCCACAGCCGAATTTCCCCAAATACCAGCGCATGCGGATCCACACTATAAAACCCGATATCTCGACAGTAAGGTCGCATGCCACTATTCCTTTCTGCATGAAAACCTGATGGACATGAATCATCAATTTCTGCATCGGCGTATCATGTCCAGTATCAAGACCACCTTTCTTGATCTGCGGGAAGGTGAAAATTATGTCGAGGTGGATTACACCTTTTCGCGCCAGGGCAAACAGCCGTACGGTGAAAAATTTATTCTGGGCAAGCGATCGAAGCCGACGACCGACAAGCCCAGGGATCTGATGACGGTACGTACTCAATATCCGTATCAGATCCTGAAATTCTGGAATGCCGGCAGTGAACATCCAGCGTTGGATCTCTGGATCACATATGTGCCGCTGGATGGCAGACAAAGCACCAATCATACGCTGGGATTGATTAGTATCCGACGGCCCGCCGCGTTGCCCGTATTGCTGGAGTTGTTTTGGCCGGTAATCGTCTACTTCACCAACGGGATCTTCAGGGAGGACCGCTGGGTGGTGGAAATGGAGCAACGGGCGTTCGATGCCCAGGGCGCCGATTGGAACCAGGAAATCTTTCCGGTGATTTTACGGGTCAGGGATTTGCTGAGGCGGAAGGGCGTGCCGATCACGCCGCTCAATTAAGAAAAGATTGTGAATTCTACGCCATAATTATAGTGATCCTGGGATTAATCCACTTACATTAAAAGTAATGAACTTCAGTATTAAATATAAACTTCTGCTGACCTTCGTCGTGGCAACCGTCGCCGTTGTGAGCGCGATGTTGCTGCAGATGATCTGGAGTTTCGATCGGGGATTTCTCCAGTACGTCAACACCATCGAGGAGGAGTCCCAGAATCAGCTGGTCACCATTCTGACGGATGAATACCTGTCGACCGGTGGGTGGGATACCTTGCAACACGACGGCAGGCGCTGGCGCGAATACCAGTTTTCCGCCTATGCCAGATCGCAGAATCTCTGGCGGCAGAGCAACATTGAGAATGATGAGAAAGCGGCGCCGGCTGTAACGTTTGCGGATACCCCACCCGCGCCCGCGGTGAATGGTGAAAATCACAGCGAGGGAGCCCGGGGTGAAGGTTCATATAACAATGCCATGAGATATTCACGCCTGATCCTGCTGGATAAAAACAAGGAATTGCTCATAGGGCGGGTGCAGGACATGGATGAGATGTTGCTCAAGCCCATCAATAAGCAGGGCGAACTCGTTGGTTATCTGGGTATCCGGCCGAACCGGCAATTGACCGATTACTATGATCTGCGTTTCAGCGCACGGCAAGTGCGTGAGTTCCTGCTGATAGCGCTGGTTACCATTGTTATCGCCATCATCCTGATCCTGCCTTTATCGAGAAACCTGGTTAAACCCATCAACAAACTCGCGGGCGCCACCAGGGATTTGTCCTCCGGTAATTACAAAGTCCGTATACCGGTAGATTCAAATGACGAGATCGGACACTTGTCCAGGGATTTCAACAGCCTGGCCAATACCCTGGAGCAGAACGAAAACGCCAGACGCCAATGGATAGCGGACATATCACATGAATTGAGAACCCCGTTGACCATAATGCGCGGGGAGATTGAAGCCATGCAGGATGGCATACGGCAGGTTAACCCGGAGCGGTTGAATGCGTTACACAATGAAGTGATGAACCTCAACCGGTTGATCGGCGATTTATATGAACTGTCCCTGTCCGATATAGGCGCATTGAGCTATCACAAGCGGGATGTTGATGCCGGGGAGATTATCAATATTTCACTCGCGGCACTGAGTGATGATTTTTCGGAAAAAAATATCAAAGTATCCATACAGAAGGATGCTGACTGCAAATATGGCTTGTTTGCCGATCCCGATCGCCTGCAACAGTTGTTCACCAATCTGCTGACCAATTCATTACGGTATACGGATACCGGTGGTGAGCTACGGATTTCACTCGGGCGAACAAAGGGTAAGCTGGTGATTGGATTTCAGGACAGCGGCCCGGGCGTTGACAGCAATGATCTGCCGCGGCTGTTTGAACGCCTGTACCGGGTCGATTCTTCACGCAACCGTAAAACCGGCGGCGCCGGTCTGGGTTTATCGATCTGCAAGAATATTGTCGAAGCCCATGAGGGAACAATTTCAGCCCAGGCATCTCCAATGGGTGGGCTCTGGATAAACATTGAATTGCCAATTGAGGCTTGATAGATGACCGCAACAGGTCAACATATATTGATAGTCGAGGATGAACCGCAACTGGCCCATCTGCTGGAGGACTATCTGGAACAATCCGGTTTCCAGACGTCCATCATTCATGACGGCAGCCAGGTCAGTCAGAGCATCAGGGCCAGGGAACCCGATCTCGTCCTGTTGGATCTGATGCTGCCAGGCGTCGATGGTATGACTATCTGCAGGGAAATACGGGAGTTCTCCCGTGTCCCGGTCATCATGGTGACCGCCCGCTTTGAGGAAAGCGACAGATTGCGTGGACTTGAACTGGGCGCGGACGATTACATTTGCAAACCATTCAGCCCGCGGGAAGTGGTAGCCAGGGTCAAGGCGGTATTAAGGCGCAGTACCGAAGGTTCCAGAAAGATACCTCCGACACTGCACATTGATGAATCCCGTTTTAAAGCCGCATTACATGGCAAGGATCTGGATTTGACGGCAGTGGAATTCCAGCTGCTGAAAATCCTCGCCGCGGATCCCGGCCGGATATACTCCCGTTCACAGCTGATGGATCAAATCTATAACGATCACCGCATCGTCAGCGACCGGACCATAGACAGTCATGTCAAAAAACTGCGCAAGAAAATTGCTGTTGTGTCACCCGATGAAGAACTGATCCATTCAATCTACGGTGTTGGGTACAAATTTGAATGCTGAAAGTTCAAAATCTTACTCATTAATCCTCTGATTGCCCCTTAAGCCTGCCTGGTTTTTGTAAAATTCCCGATAAATCTGGTGAAATTAATTTCTGATTTGGAACTCTAATAATCCAGAATTCCGAAAACCAGGCTGAAACAGGAGGATTGTGATGAAATGTAGAGTGTTGAAACTGCCGGATACTATCCTGTTGATCTCAACAAACCTGGCATTGCTGTTAATAGCCACAACAGTCACAGCCGCTACGCCGGAAAACTATGAACGGATGCGCAGAATTTCGCGGCCGGCTGATAACAATGAGCAGGCAATTAAGGATCGCAGAAACCAGAGACGAGGCCGGGCTGAGTGGCAAGCAGTAAACCCTGGCAGCAGTTCTGGTAACGAACAAAAACCGCGTGAAACGGAGAGTGGTCGACAACCAGAGCAGGCGGCGGTTAACGACAATGCTCAGCCAATCGGTAGGAATGAAAACCAGCGCCGCAACCAGGCGGAATGGTCAGCCAGACGCTCATTCAGGGATGAAGGAACCGCCCGGCAAAATCAGGC
>JACVQI010000074.1:0-2645 GCA_015661095.1 Gammaproteobacteria bacterium | reverse complement strand
CTTCCGATCTGGCAAAATCAGGCGGCGGTTAACGACAATGCTCAGTCAATCGGTAGGAACGAAAACCAGCGCCGCAACCAGTCGGAATGGTCAGCCGGACGTTCGTCCAGGAATAATGGAACCGCCCGGCAAAATCAGGCAGCCGGCTGGAGACGGTCAAACAGGAGTGACGCAGATCATTCTGAACGTCACAGGCATACACAAAACCATAATTATGTGACCGTTTATCCAAGTTGGTCACCATTACCCAGTTACTGGTTCAACAGATATATCCCGCTGACCTATGCCAGACAGCGATATTATTACAATAACGGCGCCTATTACCGGTACAACGGTTTCGGTTTTTCACTGGCGGGTGACAGGATTGGCTTTTACCTTTACAGCCTGCCTCTCGGTTACCGTACTTTTATGATCGATGATTATCCTTATTATTACGTCAATCGTAATTACTATATCCGCGACCATGCCCGTAATGTCTATCTGCAGGTAGATGATCCCTATAATAGAAGTAATGTCGCGTATGAACAGCAAGGGCAGTCGGAAAATCAGGAATTATTCGTTTATCCCAATCACGGTCAGTCGGAAGCAGAGTTAGGCCAGGACAAGTATGAATGTCATCTCTGGGCGGTTGATCAGACTGGATACGATCCCAGTCTCGGCAAACCCGGTGATATGCTGGGATACCAGCGCGCCCAGTGTGCCTGCCTGGAAGGCAGAGGTTATACAGTTAAATGATGCATGATTACAGATTCAATTCGATTAACAGGAGCAGAATAATGCGTAAATTATTATCTGGTTTGCTGGTATTGATGGCCGGTAATGTTTCCGGTGCGACCGATCTTTATATCTATCCCAATAACGGCCAAGATGAGGAATTGCAACGCCATGACCGTTATGAATGTCATGTCTGGGCGGCGGGACAGACCGGATTTGATCCAAGCAACTACCAGGCCCCGCAACCCGTTATCTATCCGCCTGTTGCAACACGCCATAATGGAGGCTTCGGTTCCGATCCGGTGACCGGGGCAGCCAAAGGCGCGGCGGTCGGCGCAGTCGGTGGCGCGATCGGCGGTAACGTCGGCAAAGGCGCGGCGATAGGAGCCGGGGTCGGTGCCTTGTTAGGCGCATTTCGGACCCTGGAACGTGAATCTGACCGTGAGGAGTTAGATCGCCAGAGAGAGGTCACCGAACAACAGGTGGAGATTGATAATTTGCGCGCAGACTACAACCGTGCTATTAGCGCCTGTTTGGAAGGTCGGGGATATACGGTTAAATAGATCGTCACAAAATCTGAGGTAATGCAGCGATGAAGATTAACAGTATATTTACCGGATTGTTTGCCATATTGGTAGCAGCTTTTACAGTTTTGGCAACTGTCGGATACGCCCAACAGCGCATGAGTGGACAGCATGGAGAAATCGGATATTTGCCCGGTGGAGATGGTTTGGATTCCCTGGGAACTGAAGCAGGATTCATGCGTTTATTTCGGATGGCGGAGGAACTGGACTTAAGTGAGGAGCAGCGCGCAGCTATCTGGAAGCTTGTGGATGACGCCCGGCCGGCATTACGCGACAACCTGTTCACATTAATGGATAGCAGGAAAGAATTACGGAATCTGCTGGCGGGAGACAAGGCGGTGGAGGATCGCAAGCTGCGTGCAATTACCAAGATCCAGGGCGATGCTATCGCGGAGTTATCCTATCTGCGAATCAAGTTGCAGTCCGATATACGGGGTATTCTCACGGCGGAACAATTAACGAAGGTGCGGGAATTCCGTGACCAGGGTCGTCGTTTGCGACGTGACCGCGTAACCGACCGTCGGGAAAGATTGGAGCACCACAGGGCCTCGCAGCAATCCGGTGAGGACCAGGGGGAACGGGCGCAGTAACAAAAAAGCTGCTTGATGGTTACATACGTCAGGCAATCCAGTTATGTTTATCGTACTCAGATAATTCATGGATGAATAATTCAGAGTTTTCCTCGATAATTTCACACCCTCTCAGTTACAACCAGGCTAGACAATAGATTAAGGTATGATTAAACGATGTCGGTGGGCCGGCACGGATCCGGTTTATATACGCTATCACGATCGGGAATGGGGCGTGCCGGTGCACAGCGACCGGAAATTATTTGAATTCCTGGTGCTTGAAGGCGCCCAGGCCGGCTTGAGCTGGATAACCGTATTGAGAAAACGGCAGGCATACCGGGAAGCCTTCGATAATTTCGACTTCAATAAAGTCGCGGCCTACGGAGAAAGCAAGGTCAGGCAATTACTCGATAATGCCGGCATCATCCGGAATGAGTTGAAGATTCGTTCCGCCATCCGCAATGCCAGGGCGTTTATCAACCTCAGGAGGGAATTCGGCACGTTCAATCGCTATATCTGGCAATTCGTTGATCATCAACCGCTGCAGAATCAATGGCGGCAAATGCGGGATATCCCGCCCAGAACGGCTCTCTCGGATGAAATATCACAGGACCTGAAACGGCGGGGTTTCAATTTTGTCGGTTCCACCATCATCTACGCACACATGCAGGCAACCGGCATGGTCAATGATCATACGACGGATTGTTTTCGCTATCAGGAAGTAAAAACAATAAGTAAAAAAGTAGAATGAGATGGGATCGGATTTAAAATTTGACTG
>JACVQI010000269.1 GCA_015661095.1 Gammaproteobacteria bacterium | reverse complement strand
ATCATGGTGGAAAATTGCTCGTCCTTTTTCCGGCCAAAGCCGACATTGCCCGGATTGATTCGGTATTTGGCCAAAGCCTTAGCGCATTCCGGATATCGGGTCAGTAATAAATGACCGTTGTAATGGAAGTCACCGATAATGGGGACACTGCAGCCGGCCTGATCCAGTTTGTCCTTGATTCTGGCCACCTGGCTGGCGGCGGCTTCCGTGTTGACCGTCACCCGAACCAGTTCCGAGCCGGCGGCGGACAGTTGCAGGATTTGCCTGGCTGTCGCCTCCGCATCCGCCGTATCGGTATTGGTCATCGATTGCACAATGATGGGGGCATTGCCACCTATGGTGACTGCGCCGACTTTGACGCCGACGCTTCTTCTGCGGGCAGAGGTACTTTGTATATCAGTCATCTAACTCTTACTTCCATTCGACAATGCCGTGAGTCTAGCGGCCACCGGTTGGGTGTCAAGTAGCAGCTCTGAAAATCGGTAGATAACAGTCGCTCTCCTTGCCGTCAGGGTAAAAGTGCGGACTCATTGAAATCGCAGGATCGACCCGATAACCACAATTTTATTCAGAAATTCTAAAGAAAAAAGCGTCTTATCATGCGATACTAATATATATATGGCGAATAAAAAGAATAAGTATTCAAAGGAAGAATTACTGGCATGCGCGCGTGGAGAGTTGTTCGGGGAGGGAAATGCGCAATTACCCCTGCCGAATATGCTGATGTTCGACCGTATCACGGAAATCAGTGAAGCTGGAGGCGCTAATAACAAAGGCCATGTTATTGCTGAACTTGATATCCATAAGGATTTATGGTTTTTTAACTGTCATTTCATCGGCGATCCGGTCATGCCGGGCTGTCTCGGACTGGATGCCATGTGGCAACTGGTCGGTTTTTTCCTGGGTTGGTCTGGTGCACCGGGACGGGGACGGGCACTCGGTTCGGGCCAGGTAAAATTCGCAGGGCAGGTGACGCCAGCGAACAAATTAATTACTTATCGTATCCATATGAAACGGATAATAAAAAGAAAGCTGGTCATGGGTGTGGCGGATGGTCACATGGAAGTTGATGGTAAGAAAGTCTACACTGTTAAGGACTTAAGAGTGGGTTTGTTTCAATCAGTAAATGAATTTTTAACAGATGCAGAAAAATAAACGCGTAGTCATCACCGGTCTCGGAATCAAATCAAGTATCGGGAACAGCAAGGACGAAGTCATTGCATCATTGCAACAGGCCCGATCCGGGATCGAATTTTGTCAAGAATACCGGGATCTCGGTTTCCGATCCCATGTGTATGGTCCAATCCGTCTGAATCTGGATGAGTTAATCGATCGGAAATTAAGACGATTTATGGGTGATGCGGCGGGCTATTGTTATCTCGCCATGCAGGATGCCATCACTGATGCCGGACTGGAGGAGCCGGAAATATCGCATCCACGCACCGGTCTGATTGTGGGCACGGGCGGTTCCTCAACTGAAAATATGTTACTGGCAACGGATACCTTAAGGCAAAAAGGCGCCAGAAAAGTCGGGGCTACCCTGGTCCCACGCGTCATGTCCAGCACCGCCAGTGCCTGTCTCGGGGTGGCCTTCCACATCAAGGGTGTCAGTTATTCAATCAGCTCCGCCTGCACCACCAGTCTGCATTGCATCGGCAACGCCTATGAATTAATCCAGTTGGGCAAACAGGATATGGTTTTCGCGGGCGGCGGTGACGAGATACACTGGACCCTGTCGATATTGTTCGACGCCATGGGGGCATTATCATCAAAATATAATGACAACCCGGCGACAGCGTCGCGACCATTTGATTCCACCCGGGATGGTTTTGTGATATCAGGTGGCGGCGGTATAGTCGTTGTGGAAGAACTCGAACATGCCCTCGCACGGGATGCACATATATATGCCGAGATTGTCGGCTATGGGGCCACCTGTGATGGTGCTGATATGGTGAAACCCACCGGCGAAGGTGCTATCCGCAGTATGCGCATGGCGCTCGAAACCGTGGACAAGCCTATCGATTATATTAATGCCCATGCCACCAGCACACCGGCCGGTGACACCAGCGAACTGGTAGCGATTAAAACAGTGTTTGGAGAAAAAATTCCCTGGATTAACTCAACTAAGGCTCTCGCCGGACATGGGCTTGGCGCCGCTGGAGTTACCGAGGCCATCTATTCGCTGCTCATGATGGAGAAAGATTTTATCTGTAAATCCGCCAATCTCAATACCCCGGAAGTCGCTGCGCAAGGGTTGCCTATCGTCCGGGAGCGGATCGATAACATCCACATCCAGGCCGCCATGTCCAACAGCTTCGGCTTCGGCGGTACCAACGGTACACTGGTTTTCCAAAAGCCGGATTAACCATCAGGTCCCCGGATCAGTTCGATAATTCAGACAAACACTTTCAGAACTGCAAGTGTTCATAATCACGCTTAGCTGATTACAAAAGTGCAATAGCAACCACGCCTGGGCCGGAATCCGGCTTGCACATCCCATATGAATTGTAATGGTAATTGCTGTAAATCTGGCTAGAAATGCGGGTTATTTATCTGTTGATACATAACCACATGATGCATGTTTGCCTATACCAACGTAGTTTGTGTCCAACAGGGTATTATTCTTACATCAATAACTAATTATCACGTGACGTGATTCACATCTTTATGTATAAATTCAGATAGAGGTTGATTAATGTGATCTCGGTCACACACACTTTAAAAATCATGTACTACAATTACAGCATAAGACATCATTAACCTCCCTGATGCTTGTAGAGGCCCGGAAAATGCTCAAGCCCTCCTCCCCCCTTGATTGAGCACTACCGGGCCTTATTTATTTCCTGAGCTGTAACG
>JACVQI010000268.1 GCA_015661095.1 Gammaproteobacteria bacterium | reverse complement strand
GCTTAACATTGCTGCTGATCTAATCGCCGGCAAACTCGATTACCCGATCCTGGTACAGGGCGACGCCCCCCGCGCGGAATTGCTGGAACAATTTCGCAGCCGCAACCATTCGGTTCTGCTCGGCACCAGCAGCTTCTGGGAAGGTGTCGACGTGCGCGGTCAGGCCCTGTCCTGCGTGATCATCGACAAACTGCCGTTCGCCGCCCCGGATGATCCGGTGCTGCAGGCGCGCATGCAAAAACTGGAGGAGCAAGGCGGCAATCCGTTCATGGAATACCAGTTGCCGGAAGCGGTGATTACCCTGAAGCAGGGGATAGGCCGCCTGATCCGGGACAACGACGATTACGGTGTTTTGATGTTATGCGATCCGCGCCTGCACACCCGATCCTATGGCAAGATATTTCTGAGGAGCCTGCCGGATATGGCTTACACGCGTGAATTGTCCGAGGTTGAGAAATTTTTTACGGCGCATGAGAATAAGAACTGACAGTTAGCATCAAGGGAATATAATTATTTCCCCTCTCCCTTTGGGAGAGGGCCAGGGTGAGGGTGAAATTAAATCGATCACTGATAGTCCGCTCCCTCACCTCAATCCTCTCCCGGAGGGAGAGGAAGATTTATTTTAAATTTCAAGCAAACCAATAGGGGGACGCCCATGCTGAAAATCGATCTCTTCAATCACATCTGGCCACTGCCATTTTATGAAAGATTGAAACGGGCGTTGGGTCCGATGGTCGATATCACCCGCCGCAGCGAGGCCGTGCCGATGATGACGGATCTGGACGAACGCTTCCGGGTGATGGACAGGTTCGGGGATTATCAGCAGGTACTGTCGCTGGCCTCGCCGCCGCTGGAGTTAATCAAGGATCCGAAAGTGAGCGCCGAACTGGCGCGAATAGGGAATGACGGCATGCAGGAATTGTGCGTCAAATATCCGGAGCGATTTCCCGGCTTCATCGCCTCTTTGCCGATGAATGATCCGGATGCGGCGGCCGCGGAAATACGCCGGGCGGTGGAAGACCTGGGCGCCCTGGGCGTGCAAATCTACACCAATGTCGCCGGCAAACCTCTCGACGCCCCGGAATTCCGGCCCTTGTTCGAGATGATGGTGGCGTTTGATAAACCCATCTGGCTGCATCCCGCGCGCGGCGCGAACTTTCCCGACTATCTGACAGAGACCCGCTCACTTTATGAAATCTGGTGGACTTTCGGCTGGCCTTATGAGACCAGTGTCGCGTTGGCCAGGCTGGTGTTTTCAAAGATCATGCAGGACCTGCCGGAGCTGAAGGTCATCAGCCATCATGCCGGCGGTATGGTTTCATTTTTTGAAGGCCGCGTGGGTCCGGGCTGGGACCAGTTGGGTGCGCGTACTTCGAGTGAGGATTATTCCGTGTTACTACGGGAACTGAAACGGCGGCCAGTCGATTATTTCCAGAAGTTTTATGCGGATACGGCCACCTTCGGTTCGTGCGCGGCGCTGGTTTGTGCCCTGGAATTTTTCGGTACGGACCATATTGTCTTCGCTTCGGATGCCCCGTTCGATCCGGAAAAAGGCCCCATGTATATTCGCGAGACCATCAAGGTCATCGACAGCCTGGACATCAGCGATGCGGACCGGCGCAAGATATATCACGGCAATGCGGCAAAGCTGACGGGTTTATCAGTTAAAAGTTGAAAGTGAAAAGTTCAAAGAAAAATGAATTTGCCGCAACAATCGATATAGTTCATGATGGAATTGGCCGTCAAATATAATTCATACCTTAATGAGTAATACCATGCTTGATAAAACCAGAGTCAGTCTCACCGAGGCCATGCGCCGCTTTGCGATGTCCATTTCCATTATCTCGACCAGCGATGACAAGGGCCAACATTATGCCATGACAGCGACGGCGGTGGTTTCCGTGTCCCTGAATCCGGAATCGATGCTGGTTTGTGTAAACAAGAACACCCTGTTCAGTTCCGTCGCCACTGGCGCGGATAAGTTTGCCGTGAATCTGCTGGCCTCCGATCAGATATCCCAATCGAAGGACTGCGCCGGTGGACTGCCGCAGGACAGCCGCGTCAACAATAAGGAGTGGGAAGTCCACGATACCGGCGTGGCGATCCTGAAAGGTGCCCAGACTCACATCCTGTGCCGTAAGAGCAAGATGTTCGAATATGGCACCCACACTATCCTGATCGGCGACGTTTATAATATCCTCGTTAACAAAACCATCGATACGTTGATTTACATGGACGGAAAGTACGGGAAGTTTAAAGAGCTTAAATAGAAATCGTAGCCTGGATGGAATGAAATGGAATCCGGGACTGGTGCAGATGGGAGTTGAGGTTGATGTGAATGCGCGTGTGATGATTGCCCGGATACCGCTACGCTGCATCCAGGCTACGATCTCTAAAAACGTGACTGGAAGAAAAGTATCCCGGATGGATTTGAACGGCCAGCAACATGTCCAGCATCAAGCCTGTTCATGATACTCGCCTGCACCATCCACTTATTCTGCTGATAGCGCCATGCTGCCTCAAACCCGATCTCTCGTCCTGAAGGTGTAAGTGAAAACTGCTGGTTTTCGAAGACTGGTAGTTTGCTGGTCAGATCAATTTGGGTGGCTACTTTGGCGGTTACCCAGGCATTTTCGACCCGTAATGGTTGTGTTACTCCGAGTACCCAACTGCTATTCTTGATGTAGGGATCCCGGCCGAGCAGTTGTACTGACCAGGATGTCGAAATAAAATTATTAATAGGTTTGAAGTATGATGCTTCCTCCATATTATCCACCATCGTTACACCAGACTCGATGTACCCTTCTACACTGATAGATGGTGATAATTCATAGTATCCTTTCATTGTTAAAAAACC
>JACVQI010000073.1 GCA_015661095.1 Gammaproteobacteria bacterium | reverse complement strand
GGGCACGCTGGTCCTGAAATCCACCTATGCTCATGACTTCATCTTCAATCCGGCGCCACTGGTGGTGAATGAAATCACCCTGCTCGGATCGCGCTGCGGACCGCTGGACAAAGCCGTGGCTCTGCTGGAATCAAAGAAGATAAAACCGGAGAGATTAATCGCTAAATCCTTCCCGCTGGCTGATGCGGTTGCCGCCACCGATAAAGCCAAACAGAAAGGCGTACTCAAGGTGCTGATCGATTTTCTTTAACTGGTGTTCATTCTTATAAAGTATTCTTCATGGCGATGGCGCGTTGTTCCTGTTGTTGCAGTTTGGCGCGTATTGCATCGGTATCGTAATCCGGCGCAAATTCCGGCCAGCCCTGGCAATTTCTAATAATCAGCTTCGTCAAGACATCGATATGCGCGGGCTGATCATTGAGGGCGGGTATGTAGGAATATTTCGTGCCGCCAGAGTTTAGGAAAAAGTCCCGGTTCTGCAGCTGGATTTCTTCCAGGGTTTCCAGGCAGTCTGCCGAGAAACCGGGGCAGATGACATCCACGCTTTTGATCCCCTGTTTACCCCAGGCTTTGAGCGTCTTGTCGGTGTAGGGTTGTAACCATTTCTGGAATCCGAAGCGGGACTGAAAGGCGATCTGCCATTGGCCGTCAGCCAGTTGCAGTTGTTCCACAACCAGTCGCGCGGTTTTCTGGCATTGACAAAAATAGGGATCGCCGGCCAGGAAATACTGTTGCGGCAGCCCATGAAATGAGAACAATAATCTATCACTCCTGCCTTTACCCGCCCAATGATCCCGGATGCTGCTCACCAGGGTTTCAATGTAGCCAACGTCGTCATGATAGAGATTGAGCAGGCGCAGTTCCGGCACCCAGCGCCAGGTTTTCAGGACAGCGGCGACGGCATCGAAAGTCGTTCCGGTCGAGGCGGCGCTGTATTGCGGATACAGGGGGAAGACCAGCAGGCGTTGCACATTGGCTTGCCTGAGTTTTTCCAGGCCGTGTTTGATGGACGGGTTGCCGTAGCGCATGGCCAACTCGATCCGCACCGGTCCTTTGAGTTGGCTGGGCAGTTGTTTTTGTATGGCCTGTAATTGCCTGCGGCTTATGTCCAGCAAGGGCGAACCCTTATCGGTCCAGATTTTCTGATAAGCATGGGCGGATCGCTGGGGCCGGGTGCGCAGGATGATGCCATGCAGGATCGGCCACCAGAGTAGACGTGGTAATTCAATGACTCTGGGGTCGGACAGGAATTCCGCCAGATACTTTCGCACGGCCGCGGTGGTTGGCGCATCCGGCGTGCCGAGGTTGGTCAGGAGTATTCCGGTCGCGGCCGGTTGCTGATGTGGGTAATCGGTGATCCCGGAATACGTTGTCATGTATAAACCAGTGGTTTTGTCTGTTAATAATGATAAGGTAAAGCTAATGTGTTTTGACAGGCGTTGCAAGTGGCCGGCATGTTTGGCAGGGTAATCGTTCAGAATAAATTATCTGTATTCACCGCGCTGTTGTTGGGCGGCTGGCTGGTTATGCCCGGCGGTGACGGCGCTCAGGCCTATGTGATGGGTCAGGATGATCGCCAGGTCGCGAATGACGAGGAAGCCCGGCTACCCGAGGTGGCGCAAACCGGCATTATTGAAATCCAGGATGGGGGATATGTCACCGGGATCCTGACCGGCGACAATTGCGATGTCGTGATTTCGGCGGGCCATGCCGCATATTATTGGCGCGATTATCCCGGCAAGGATCAACATAAGGGAACATTACGCGGCGGAGGTAACTTTCTGTTCAGGCTGCAACCGGCGCAGCACGGTCGAGGCTACGCGATGACGCTGGTAAAGTCCGGTCTGGAACACACCGCGAATCTGGCTGATGACCGCCAGGATTGGTCACTATTCCGATTATCAGAGCCGGCCTTGCCTGACTGTAAACAGATTGCGTACATCAGGGGCGGCGGTTACTGCAGCGGTCAGATCCTGATGCCTGCCTACCATTTCGACCGGCGCGACACGCTCATGGTCGACCGCTCCTGCACCATCAAGGACGTTATTAATCATGAAATACTGGTCCACGACTGCGATAGCAAAGACGGCTCATCCGGTGCCCCGCTGTTCTGCCGGGATCAGGCGGCTGTCACACTGCTCGGCATCAACATCAGTGGTATAACCCGGAAAAAACTGGTGGACCCCGGGGAATATGGTAAGGAAAGCAGGCAGTTTAATTACAGGAATCACAAGAACTTCGCGGTGACCATTCATGGCGAATTTTTACAAGTACTGGAAGCGGAATTGCAGGCGTCGGCGCGGCGCAAGTTACAGCGGCAGTAAGTCAGGGCTTTTTTATTAAACATGATGAGTGAGTACAGATGAATGAAGTTAATGTAAAAGACCAGGTGGCACTAATCATGGGGGCCGGACCGGGGCTGGGTCTGGCATTGGCCCGCTGTTTCGCCAGCGCCGGTATGCACGTGGGTATGGCCGCGCGTAACAGCGATAAGCTGAAATCTTTGCAACAGGAATGCTCCGGTTTCGCTGGCCAGGTACGCACCTATCCCTGTGACAGCACTGATGAAGGCAGTGTGATCAATGCATACGATCAATTGCATTCAGATTTGGGGACGCCCGATCTGGTGGTTTATAACGCCGGGATCTTTCTCCCGGCGGAAGTGGTGAATATAACCACTGCGGATTTTGAGCGCTGCTGGCGGGTCGGTTGTCTGGGTGGTTTTCTCTGCGGCCGGGAGGCGGCCCGGATCATGCTCAGAGCTGGCCATGGCACGATACTGTTCAGTGGCGCCACGGCTTCGTTACGGGGTAGCGCCGGTTTCGCCAACCTGGCGGTGGGGAAATTCGGATTACGGGCGTTAGCGCAAAGCATGGCACGCGAACTCGGTCCCAAGGGTATTCATGTCGCACATGTAATCATTGATGGGCAAATCCTGTCGCCTCGCTATGCCGAGCTGGTCGCCAAGCGGCCCGCAGACGGATTGCTGGATCCGGCTGCTATCGCCGCGAGCTATCTGGACTTACATAAACAGCATCGGTCGGCCTGGTCGCAGGAACTGGATCTACGTCCATGGGCCGAGAAGTTTTAATTAAGGAACCTCTGATTAACTCAGAAGTTCCGTCCGGTACATAGATGTGCCGGCATTTTTCAAACAGGCAACTGTTTGAAAAATGGAGCACAGTAAAAGTCACATCTTTTACTTTGCGGTTTCTGAAAAGTCCAGGAGGGACTTATTCAGAGCTTCCTTAACTCTTATTTTTTTTCCAGCAGTTTGTCGAGGTCGGCAAACGGTTTGTAAGTCGCCGTGTCGCCCGGATTTGCACTTGGCCCCGGACCGTGACTGGTAACTCCGGTCAGATATCTGGCATGCTCATTTTCGTGACAATAAATACACAGTAGCTCCCAGTTGCTGCCGTCCGCTGGATTATTATCATGATCATGATCACGGTGATGGACGGTCAACTCGTGCAGGTTCAATCGGTTAAATTCTCGCGCACATCGTCCGCATACCCATGGATACAGTTTCAGGGCCTGTTCACGGTAGGATTGCTCACGGAGTTCCCGTTGCCGGCGCGCCTCGGCCACGATTTTGTCCAGTCGCCCCTGATTCGGTGTCTTGTTCATTGGCATCAGTTACAGTTCCGGCAGTCTGGGATTATGTAGGCCCCGACTGCTTGTCACGCAGGGTTTTCCGGTACTCTTCATAGATCCGGATACAGCGTTCACCCAGGGGTGATTTTGCATCAATCCTGTCGACGTAGAAGCGGATGAAACCACGCATGGAATTTTCCACGTGTTCCGGCGTCGTCGGCATGGTAGTGGTTTTTTCAATACGTTTAAGATAACGCAGCAGGAACCACGCAGTGGACTGGTATTCAGGATTTTCAGCCGCAACTTCCCGGTAGTGAGTTAACACGATGCTGCGGAAATCTTCGAAATAGACAATGGCCATGGCTTTTCCGGGTTTTCTGATAGTGTAGACAATTTCCGCGGCAACGATACAAAAAGTCAAACTATATATATGTTATAGTTTTGCTAGCCAGCAATAGAGTTCCTTCATGTTCGACAGGTTTTTGCATAAGTTCTATGATGCCAGTATCTCGATAGGTACAGATGGCACCATGCTGCTGGTCAGCACCCGGGACCGATTCATGATCTGGGCCACGACTTTCTGTTTCGTGGCGGCTATCTGCCTGGTCTGTTATCTGTTCTTAAAAAATAATCGGGTCAGGAAGGCGTGTCTCCTTGCCTTTCTGGCGACACTGCTCATACCGGTATTTATCATTCCGGCGGTGCGGCAGGAATACATCCACGTATCACCGCAACAAATTACCGTGGAGCAGGGGGTCTGGTTTCTTGAATCCAGAACGATCCTGACTTTTCATGATCTGGACAATATCAGCGAAAGAGTGGACGGTATTATGCCGAGTAATCTGCTGGGTGATCCGGACGTCAGTTGGCATTTTCTCTGGAAAGACGGCCACCGGGAAACGCTCGAACTGAATGATTTTTTCAATGCCCACCGGATGGTGGTGGCCTACTATATCAAAGATCGCGGCTACCGGCTTGAACGTCTGGAAGATGCCAATAAGGCAGTGTTCTAGGCTGTTGAGTTAGCGCAAAAAACGGGTGTTAAAGTTATCCCACCGTTTACCAGGAGTATTTCATGCGGTACAGGATGGCACGATCAGCTTCCCGCAAATCCTGGAATTGCAGCGACATGGTTTTACTTTCATTCAGGTCCAGCTTGGCGTCCTGGCCGATCGCGAAAATCAACGCCGCGCCGGTCAGTGTCATGGCCGTGTGGGGTACACCCAGAGAACTCAGCTTAGATTCCAGATAATTGATGACAGCCCCCTGGAGTAGCGTCCCATTGTTATTCATAGCTGACTCATATGGGCTCTCGGGATTCTGATCATCCACGTGTTGCCATTGCATGGGTTTCATTTGATAGAGATCCGGCAACACATAATCCTCTCCGGGCATGGTCAAGCCGTCCGCGTACACATGCGCGGAAATGCTTAAAGTCAGAATTGACAGTATGAATAATCGCTGAGACAGTCTATACACGACCTGCCCTCCTGTAACAAAAACAATACATTGCTCCCCCTTTCTATATTATAGATTAGCTTATTTTTTAACGATTTCCTACTGATGTGGGGCTGAATAACAGTATTTTATGGCTGGAAATACTGTTTTACACCGGATTAACCGTTACGCAGGGCTACCATGGGTGGTGTCTTCAGCACTTTGCGGGTCCCGGCCAGGCCACCGGATACTATCAGTAGCAGGCAAATCGATGGCGCGATCAGCCATACCCATGGGTTGATCACAATCTCCATCCGGAATATGAACTCCGCGAGGACGGCTTCAATAATGGTGGCGGCGAAGGCCGCCAACACGCCGGCAGCCAGACCCAGACACAGGAATTCGGCTATCAGGCTGGCGAGTATCTGTTTACGATTCGCACCCAGGGCACTGAGCAGGGCAGATTCACGAATCCTTTCATCATGAGTGGTCTGCAAGGCCGCTAACAGCACCACCAGGCCCGCGAGCAAGGTAAAGCCAAAGACGAATTCCACCGTCCTGATAACCTGATTCATGATGGTGCGAACCTGGATCACAATAGCATCCACATCGATGACGGTTACGCTGGGGAAGTTTCTGACCAAATCAATGACCAGTGACTTTTGTTCCGGAGGCAGGTACAGGCTGGTGAGCCAGGTACCGGGATAGCCGTCCAGGGCCCCGGGGTTGGCGACAACGAAGAAATTGACATCGAATGAATCCCAGTCTATCCATCTGATACTGGTGATCTTCCCGGTAACTTCCCTGCCGCTGATGGTATAAGTGAGTCGATCATGCAGGTTGACACCAAGTTCGCGCGCGATTTCCTGTTCCAGTGAGAATTCAACCTGCCCGGTACTGTTTTCGTCCCACCAGGTCCCGGCTACCAGCCGATTGCTTTTCCGCAATTCCGCCGCCCAGGTCAAATTAAAGTTTCTGTCCGCCATGCGTCTGGATTCTTCATTGACATACTTGTCGGGCTCAACGGCTTTGCCATTGATAGCCGCCAGCCTGGCCCGGATCATGACATTCATGCTGGAATTGTGCACGCCATTCCGCCGCAGGTATGTCTGCAAGGCATCAACCTGGTCCGGTTGTATATTAATCAGGAAATAATTCGGCGTGCCGAGCGGCAGCCGGTCGCGCCAGTTTTCCAGCAGGTCGGTCCGTATCAAGGTCAGTAACAGCATGACCATGACTCCCAGGCCGATACCGAGGATCTGAGAAACGCTCTGGTTCTTTCTGCGGGCGATATTAGCCAGACCATAGCGGTAGGCCACGCCGACGCGAGAGCGTAACCGGTTTAAACAACTGATCAACAGATGTGTGCACAGCGTCAAAACCAGACCGGTTGCCAGCATGCCGAAGAAGACATAAAACGTCATTCGGAAATTACCGGACTGCCAGGGCGTCATTAAGGCCAGGGCGATGATCGCGAACAGATAGGTGGTCTTGTTCTTGATGGGCAGCGGTTCCAGGTCGCGCCGTAACACCCGCAACGGCGTGACATTGCGCAAGCGCAGGATCTGGGGCATGGCGAATCCCAACACGGTGATGATACCGGTCGCTAACCCGGTGGCAAAAGGTTGTAAGGAAGGCGCGGGCAGGGTATCACGCATAAACCCGGACGCCATCGCACTGAGGCCGGCCTGGGCCAGATAACCAAGGCCACTGCCAACCAGACTGCTACTGATCGAGAGGATTAATAACTGGGTCAGATAGAGTTTAGTGATAGTCGCCTGTTCTGCGCCCAGGCAGCGCATGATGGCGCAATGGTCGAAATGTCTGACTGCATAGCGTTGCGCCGACATGGCTACCGCCAGGCCCGCCAGGGCTACGCTCACCAGGGCCGCGAGCCCCAGAAATTGTTCGGCCCGCTCCAGGGCCGTTCTCAATTCCGGCCGGGCATCGCGGATACTCTGGATGCGGAGTTGCCGTTTATATTGCCGCTCCACCTCAGCGCGGAAGGTCTGCACCATATCCATGTCACCTCCCACCAGTAAGCGATATTGCACACGGCTGCCCGGTAATATCAACTGCGTTGACGGGAGATCGGACTGTTGCATCAGTAATCTGGGACCGATATTGAATAAATCCCCGCCTCGATCCGGTTCGTAGGTCAGGATCCTGGTGACGGGAAACTGTGAGGCGCCCAGGTTCAGGACATCGCCTACCTCGAGACCAAGCGCTTGCAGTAATCTTGAGTCGGCCCATACGGTTCCGGGTTCGGGCAGGTCATTGGTAATCTTTTCATCGCCAAACAGGGAGGCGGCGGTACGCAATTTCCCCCGTATCGGATATCCGGCTTCGACCGCCTTGACCTCCGCCATTTGCATTTTATCCCCGGCAATGACGACACTGTTGAAGCCGGTAGTGAGAGTGGTGATCAGGCCGGTGGTATGCGCCTGGCTGAGGACTTCGGCGGCAATGGGATCAGGGGAACCGATCACCAGATCCGCGGCCAGCAGTTCCGTTGCATGCATTTCGGTGGCCTGGCGGACCCGATCGGTAAAGAAATGCACCGATGTCAGGCTGGCAACGGCGATTACTACGGCGATGGCGATCAGGCGCAATTCACCGGAACGCCAATCGCGGTGCAATGATTGCAGGCATTGTCGGATGAATTTCATCGGCCGGAGTATTTTAGTCGCAATGGTGATGCAAACATAGTCAAGTGGTCGAAATGATTCTGCCGCCGGCCAAAGTCAGACTGCGTTCGCAGTGATTGGCGATTGCCGGATCATGCGTGACCAGTACCAGCGTGGTGAGCCGTTCCCGATTCAGTTTGAACAGCAAGTCGATGACCTGTTGCGCGGTTTTCTGATCCAGATTACCGGTCGGTTCATCGGCAAACAGGATCTTGGGGTCGCCAGCAAATGCCCTGGCGATGGCCACCCGCTGTTGCTCCCCACCGGATAATTGATTCGGGTAATGCAGCACACGCTCGGCCAGTCCGACTTCCGCAAGTCTGTTCCGGGCTTCGCTTTCAGGATCCCTGGCGCCGGCAAGTTCCATCGGCAACATGACGTTTTCCAATGCCGTGAGACTGGCCAGTAACTGAAAGGACTGAAACACAAAGCCGACTCGTTGATTACGCATTCGGGCTCGGCCATCCTCATCCAGCCTGCTCAAATCAGTACCGTCCAGCAGCACACGCCCCTGCGTGGGTATGTCGAGCCCGGCCATGAGTCCCAGCAAGGTGGATTTGCCGGAACCTGAGACACCGATCACGGCCAGCGTTTCTCCCTCTAGTATCGAAAAATTGATATCATTAAGAATATTAAGCTGGCCTTCCGGACTTGCGACCTGCATGCCCAGGTTTTCAGCCTGCATAATGACCTTAGAGGTAGATTGCATTGGTAAGATGGCTCCTGATTTCAATTTATTTCTTTATTGTTCCTGCCGTCACCGCAGCTGATAAATCGCTACTGGTACTGGGTGACAGCCTCAGTGCCGGTTATGGTATTGACGTCGAGCACGGCTGGGTCGCGCTTTTGCAAGAGCGCCTGACCGGCCAGGGCTACACTTA
>JACVQI010000267.1 GCA_015661095.1 Gammaproteobacteria bacterium | reverse complement strand
GCGCCTGCGCAAGGATGAATTCCGCGATAACGATGAATATCTGATCGCGCTGCAGGATTTGTTACTGCAACTGTCGGAGGTGGAGGAACAGATCGAGGCTTTGCAGGCGACGGACAAGGATGCTGCGGATGCGGATTAACGCTTTACTGGGAAAACACACGTTAACACTGGCAGTGCCGGTCATCCTGCTGTTACCGGCAACGAATGGCAGCGGTCGGGATATTCCCTACGGCGCCGTCGACGATCCACCATTGCTTGCCTGTGAAGCCAGCTACTGGCGCGGCGAGCAGGAAGCCAGTCAGTGTTACCGGGATTTATTGCAGAATGCGACGCAGCCGGCCATCCGGGCCGAAGCGGCCTGGGCGCTGGGCGATATGTTATATGTCGATACTTATCAGTATCAGGAAGCCCTGGCGCTGTTCGACGAAGCCCTGCAACTGGATCCGGAATATGGATTTGCCCAGATAGGCGCCGCCAGCGTACTCGCCAAAAATTTTGATCCGGAAGCTTTGAATTATCTGGAACAAGCCACCCAGAATACGGCAGCACCGGCCGGTGTACGATTACGGGCCATGCTGCTGCTGGGACAGATGGCCATGGAGGAAAGTACGCTTGATAAGGCCACGAAAATTCTTCAGGCAGCCGTTGATCTGTCCGAACAATCAGGCTTGCCGGTGCTGGAAGCCTACGCCATGCGGGCCGCCCTGGATTTACTCTCAGGCAACGCACATACGGAATGGATCGATAAGGCGCTGGCGTTGAACCCGGTTTACGCCGATGCTTACGCGATACCGGCCTACTTCTTCTGGATCACGCGGCGTTACCGCCAGGCCGGTGAGTATTACCAGAAGGCCGTGGATTTGCGTAACGACCACTGGGAGGCGCAACTGGAACTGGGCATCAACCATCTGCGTTTCAACCGGGTCGCCGAGGCGCGGCAACACCTCGAGCTGGCTTATGCCGGCGATCCGTACAATCCGAAAACCACTAATACCCTGCGACTGCTGGATACCTTCGAAAAATTTGAACTGCTGCCCTACCCGGCCCGTCCGCGACAGAATGAATTGCCGCAACTGCTCTTGCGCATGCACCGCAAGGAAACCGGCGTCCTGATGCCGTATGTGACGCATCTGGCGGAAACCGCCATTGCCAGTTACGCCGGGCGCTACCGGTTCGAACCTCGGGAGCCTGTTATAATAGAAATCTATCCCAATCATGAGGATTTCATCGTCCGCACCATCGGCATGCCGGGCATGGGCCTGCTGGGGGTCACCTTCGGCTACCTGTTGGCCATGGATTCGCCGTCCGGCAAAGCCAATGAGGATTATCATTGGGGTACCACGCTCTGGCACGAACTGGCGCATGTTTTTACCCTGGAGATCACCGATCATCAGGTGCCGCGCTGGTTCAGTGAAGGTATTTCTGTCTACGAGGAATGGCGCACCGGCCCGGTACCGGGTGCGCGCATTCCCTACAGTGTTTACAAGGCCATCAACGAAGGCAAACTCCTGCCCATCGCCGATCTGGACAGCGGTTTTATCCGCCCGATTTATGAGGACCAGGTGATCGTCTCCTACATGCAGGCCGGCCTGATCTGCGATTTTATCGACAGGGAGTTCGGCTTTGCTAAACTGGTGGCCATGCTGCAACAATTCAAACTCGGCCGATCGACACCGGATGCGGTGGCGGACGTTCTGCAGATCGCCCCGGCCGCTTTCGATAAACGCTTTAACGGATTTATTAAGGAACGATTTGGCGGGGTGCTGGAAAATCTGGACGAGTGGCATAGCGCGCGGACGGCCGCTATCAAAGCCCTGCACAAAGAAGAATGGGATAGCGCCATTGAGCATGCCAGCCAGGCGCAAACCCTGTTCCCTGATTATGTCGAAAGCGACAGCCCCTATCTGACCCTGGCCACGGCCTACGCCAGGATTGACAATAAGGAACAGCAATTCGCCAGCCTGGAGACCTTCTGGCGCAAAGGCGGCTACACAGCGGAACCGCTGCTGACACTGGCACAGTTGCTGTATGAACGCGGCCGTGCCACGGACGCGATCACCATCCTGCAGGCACAAAATTATGTCATGCCGTTTAATGCCGACCTGCATAATCACCTGGGTGACTGGCTGCTGGAAAGCGGACAGGCAGGCGCGGCCCTGACGGAATTTGAAGTGGCGCTGGCGCTGGCGCCCCATGATCTGGCGGCGGCACATTACCGAATTGCCCGGTCACATCATGCCCTCGACCATATGCCTGAAACCCGGCAGCACCTGCTGACCGCGCTGGAGATTGCACCCCATTACCGCCCGGCGCAAAAACTATTGCTGGAAATCACCCGTAAATAATCCCTCTACCTGGAGATCAAGTAACGCTATGAATGACGCACAAACCGCAAGCAATGAGATCGAATCCGAAGCGGCCCGCGCCATGGTCGAATCCTTCCAGACCGTGATGCGCGACATCCGCACCGAGGTCGGCAAGGTCATCGTCGGGCAACAGGACGTGGTCGAGCAATTATTAATAACACTGCTGGTCGGCGGCCACTGCCTGATCACCGGTATGCCCGGCACGGCCAAGACGCTGCTGGTGCGCAGTATGGCGCTGTCCCTGGGACTGACTTTCAAACGCATCCAGTTCACGCCTGATCTCATGCCGACCGACGTTACCGGCACCGATATCATCGAGGAAGACATGACCACCGGCCATCGTACCTGGACCTTTGTGCCAGGCCCGATCTTCACCAATGTGCTGCTGGCAGATGAAATCAACCGCACCCCGCCGAAGACCCAGTCGGCCCTGCTGGAAGCGATGCAGGAACGCACGGTTACGGTCCGTGGTAACAATCATAAACTGCCGCCACCGTTCATCGTCCTGGCGACCCAGAACCCGATCGAACTGGAAGGCACCTACCCCCTGCCGGAAGCGCAACTGGACCGGTTTTTGTTTAATGTCATTCTTGATTACCTGACCAGGGCGGAGGAACTGGCCGTCGTGAACCGCTACACGACTCGCATCGATATCCCGGAAGTCAACTCCTGTACCGATGGCGAGCAGATTCAGAAGTTTCAATGGCTGGTACGGCAGGTGCCGGTCTCCGAACAGGTTAATCAGTACGCCGTGGACCTGGTGCGTGCCACCCGGCCCGGCGATGCACTGGCTCCGGAGATCGTGAAAAAATATGTCAACTTCGGCGCCAGTGTGCGCGCCACCATGTTCCTGACCCTGGCGGCGAAGGCCCGGGCCTTGCTGGCCGG
>JACVQI010000266.1 GCA_015661095.1 Gammaproteobacteria bacterium | reverse complement strand
CTGTCCGGAGCCGCAGCGTGAACTTTTTTGAACATCAGGATAAAGCCCGGCGCAAGACCTGGTTGCTGGTGATCTATTTCCTTCTGGCTGTTTTCTTTATCGTTTTGGCGGTTAACCTCGCTACCTACTTTGCATTTTATATGGCGGCGGGCGCCACTGAGGCCGAGTTGCAAAATGGTATTGGAAACTGGATAAAGCAGCCTTATCTATACTGGGTAACTGTGGGTACGCTTGCCGTGATTGCCATTGGCACCCTGTTTACATTCTTAAAGTTACGCGGCGGTGGTCGTGTAGTTGCTGAGATGGTCGGGGCGCGGAAGGTCGACTCGGCTACGAGCGATCTCAATGAAAGGCGGTTGATCAACATTGTCGAAGAAATGTCGATTGCCTCCGGCACACCGGTGCCCGAATTGTATGTAATGGATGACAGCGCCATTAACGCGTTCGTCGCCGGTTATCGTCCTACTGAAGCCGTACTGGTGGTCACCCGGGGAGCGCTGGAAAATTTCAACCGCGATGAATTGCAAGGCGTTATCGGTCATGAGTACAGTCATATCTTCAACGGCGATATGCGCATCAATATACGCCTGATGGGTGTGCTTGCCGGAATCCTGTTGATTGGTCAGGTCGGCAGATTCCTGTTACGTTCCAGTGGTCGTAGCCGCGGTGGCAGTAAAAAGGGTGGCGGACAAATAGTCTTGTTCGGGTTGGCATTATTTATCATTGGCTATATCGGCCTGTTTTTCGGCTCATTGATCAAGGCGGCGATATCGCGGCAACGGGAATTTCTGGCGGATGCCTCATCGGTCCAGTTTACGCGTAACCCGGACGGTATCGCCGGGGCGTTGTGGGCGATCAAGGAAAATATGTCCGGCTCGTTGTTACTCAATGCCCATGCCGAGGATATCAGTCACTTTTGCTTCAGTGATGCCATCGGCGCCAAATTTACCTCTCTGATGGCCACTCATCCACCGTTGGAGGAACGCATCAAGGCGGTCAATCCACATTTTGATTTGAAAAAGCGCCTGCAGAGACGGCAAACACAGGAACCGGTTGCAGCCGGTCAGTCCAGAGCCGGTATCGATGCTGTAACCACGGCAGCAGGCACGGGTTTTACCGGCTCCCAGACTGCCACGGTCGTAAGCGCAACCGGGATCGGCGCTTCCATCGGCCAGACACAGGCGCGGCATCTGGATTATGCGGTAAAAATGCATGCCAAGATTCCCTCTCAGCTCGCGGTGGCCGTCCATCAACGGTCAACCGTCAGGCAATTGATTTACGCCTTGATCCTGGCGGACATGAAATTGGGTGACAGGCAGACTGCGTTAGAGGTCATCAAACAGGCTGGCGCCACAGATATGATCGCGGCGATCAATACCTATTGCACGCAATTACAGGAGACGGAAAATCAGTTCAGGCTGACACTGATTAATATCGCCATCCCTGCATTAAAATCACTTGATCAGAAGGAGCGTTCTAGTTTTCTGAAAATTCTGGAAGATTTGACCAAAGCGGATAAACGCTACACGATTTTTGAATTTGCCCTGTTAACCATCCTGCACGAGCATCTCTCCGAAAAATCCGGGCACGATGTCAAGGTCAAATATTTCAAGTACAGCGATGTCATGCCGGAGATAAATCTAATGCTGAGCATGCTGGCGAGAATCGGTGCCGGTCAGGAGGATGCTGCGCGCTTGACCTACGAGGCCATCATCAAACACTACACGCCAGTTGCTGCTCACATGGCTGATAAAGCGGACTGTAAGCTCAGCGCGATCAGTGCGGCGCTACAAAAACTGAATCAGTTGTCACCGATCCTCAAACAAACGGTGATTGAGTCATTTGCTGATTGCGTCATCCATGACGGCAAGGTTCTGCCGGCGGAAGCGGAACTGCTGCAGGCGATTGCACTGAGCCTGGATTGCCCCATGCCGCCGCTATTGGCCTGAAAGCGGTAGTCTATTTAATCAGGTCCGGGCGCAGCATCCACCGGATACGCCAGTTTTGTTCGGCATCCAGTTCCAGGCAGACGATACTGCCGGGCCGGTAATCAACGATCTCATGGTCTGCATTACCACTGGTTAGATAGGCCACCAGTCTGGCCATGAAGGGCAGATGCCCGACCAGCATGGTGTCATGTTTGAGTTTGTGCAGCTTACCGGCGAAATCCTCCACTGAATCATTTGGGTTGATACCGGCTATAGCTTCAATCTCGCCTTTGAGCAGGAGTTTGTCGGCCAGGATTTCGGCTGTCTGGTGGGCGCGCATCTTGCCGCTGTGCAGGATCCTGTCAACGCTGACACCGGACTTCTCCAGAAATACTGCCATCCGTTTAATCTCCTGCTCGCCCTGCGGACTCAGAGGCCGGCCCGGATCAACCTCTTTCGTGACAGCCTGACCGTGCTGCACGAGATACAGATTCATGCTTAATTACGTAACTCAGGCAAGGGGGCTTCCGCGGGGACGAATATCAAAGCCAGGCCGTTATTACAATACCGCTTACCGGTCGGCTGTGGGCCATCATCAAAGACGTGACCCTGGTGGCCGCCACAACGAGCGCAATGATACTCGGTACGCGGAATGATCAGTATTAAGTCGCGTTTTTTGACGACCCGGTCCGGAATGGACTGATAAAAGCTGGGCCAGCCGGTACCACTGTTATATTTGGTGGTTGATTCGAACAGCGGCAGGTAACAGGCGGCGCAGATAAAAGTGCCGGCACGTTTCTCGTGATCCAGCGGACTGGATCCGGCCGGTTCAGTGCCTTCGTCAAACAGAATGTTATATTGATCCTGACTCAGGAGTTTCCGCCATTCGGGTTCCGGTTTCTCCAGAGCGGTGAATTTCAGGTCTTTGTCAATGGTGTGGGCGTCAGTAC
>JACVQI010000265.1 GCA_015661095.1 Gammaproteobacteria bacterium | reverse complement strand
TGGCGGAGCGGGCGACGCCCAGGATCGCGACCTCCGGGACATTGACGATGGGCGTGAAACCGGTGCCGCCGATGTGGCCGAGGCTGGAGATGGTGAAACATCCGCCCTGCATCTGCGTTGGCGTCAGTTTCTTGTCCCGCGCCTGTTGTGCCAGATCGCCGAGTTCGCGGGCCAGGTCAAACAGCCCTTTCTGATCGGCGTCCTTGACCACCGGTACGATCAAGCCGGTATCAGTATTCACGGCGAAGCCGATATGAAAATATTTTTTCAGGGTCAATTCATCACCGCCGGGGTTGAGGGACGCATTGAACTCCGGATACTTTTTCAGCGCGGCGACCACCGCCTTAATCAGAAAACTCAACAGCGTCAGTTTGACGCCGTGCTGTTCCGCCTCCTTTTGTTTTGCTTTGCGTAACTCCTCCAGTGCCGTGATATCGGCCTCATCAAACTGCGTCACGTGCGGCACATTGATCCAGCTGCGATGCAGATGTTGTCCGCCGATCTTTTTCAGGCGCGTCAGGGGCACGATCTCCACCGGTCCGAACCTGGAAAAATCCACCGGTGGGATTTCCGGCAGGGCAAAACCGCCGGTTTTCTCGAAGACCCGATCACTGCTCATGACGGCCTTGGTGAAGGCCATCACGTCGGTTTTCAGGACAACCAATGCTGAACCGGTTGTCGTGCTGGGCGCGGGACGATGTACCGGTGGCGTTTCCTGGCTGACCGGCGGTGGCGGTGGCTGCGATTCTTCCGCCTGCTGCTTCTGTTTCTCGGCGACGATGACCGCATCCGTTTCCTCAATCTCGAGGATCGGTGTGCCCTCCGAAACCTTGTCACCTTTCTTTACCTTGATGGTACGGACAATGCCGGTGGCCGGGGAGGGGATATCGAGCGTGGCCTTGTCACTCTCCAGTGTCAGCAGGGGATCTTCCGGCTTGATGGCGTCGCCAGGTTTGACCAGGATGTCGATGACCTCGACCGAGTCGAAGTCGCCGATGTCGGGAGTCAGGATTTCGCGCAGCTTGCTCATTAGCGTCCGGGAAACTTCACACGGTGACCGGGTTGGGTTTGTCCGGATCGATGCCGTATTGCTTGATGGCCTTGCTCACCAGTTTCATTTCAATCGTCCCGTCTTCGGCGAGTGCCTTCAGGGCCGCAACCGCCACATAATAACGGTTCACTTCAAAGAACTGCCGGAGCTTGGCGCGGGTGTCGCTACGGCCGAAGCCGTCGGTGCCCAGCACCACGTAGCGCCGGTCGATGAACTCCCGGATGCCGTCGGCGTACAGGCGGATATAATCGGTCGCGGCGATGACCGGACCCTGCGTATCCCGCAGGCATTTCTCCACATAACTGAGTTTGGGTTTGGCCTCGGGATGCAACATATTCCAGCGTTTGATATTCAGCGCATAGCGGCGCAAGGTATTAAAGCTGGTCACACTCCAGATGTCCGCGGCCACGCCGAAATCCTGTTGCAACAATTCCGCCCCGGCTATGACCTCGCGCAAAATCGTGCCGGAACCGAGTAACTGTACCTTCAGTTTATGCTTGTCGCCTTTTTTCAAAAGATACATGCCTTTGATGATCCCTGCTTCCGCGCCTTCCGGCATGGGCGGGTGTTCGTAATTTTCATTCATGACGCTGATGTAGTAATAAATATCCTCATTATTGACATACATCCGCCGCAGCCCGTCATGGATGATGACTGCCAGTTCATAGGCATAGGTCGGGTCATAGCTGGCGCAATTCGGTATGGTATGGGCGATGATGTGGCTGTGACCATCCTGGTGTTGCAGCCCTTCCCCGGCCAGGGTCGTGCGCCCGGCGGTGCCGCCCAGCATAAAGCCCCGGGCGCGAATATCGCCGGCGGCCCAGGCCAGGTCACCAATACGTTGAAATCCGAACATGGAATAATAGATGTAGAACGGCATGGTCCGGATGCGGTGATATTTGTAAGCCGTCGCGGCCGCAATCCAGGATGACATGGCGCCGGCTTCATTAATGCCTTCCTCCAGAATCTGGCCCTTCTTGTCTTCGCGGTAATACATGACCTGGTCGCTGTCGACCGGTTCGTACAACTGTCCCACCGACGAATAGATACCCAGTTGCCGGAACATGCCTTCCATGCCGAAGGTGCGTGCTTCATCCGGGATGATGGGTACTATGTATTTACTGAGCCCCTTGTCGCGCAGCAGGTTGCCGAGGATGCGCACGAAGGCCATGGTGGTTGAGATCTCGCGCCCTTCGCTGCCCGCCAGTAATTTTTCATGGATACTGATATCCGGAATTTTTATTTGTGGGGCGTCCGGCCAGCGGGTGTTGATATGACCGCCCAGTGCCTGGCGCCGTTCCTGCAGATACTGGATCTCCGGGCTGTTGTCCGGTGGGCGGTCCCGGAATGCCTTCAGTGCCTCCTCGCCCATTTTCTTTTGCTGGTGGGTGACATTTTGTCCTTCACCGGCCACACCCATGCCATAACCCTTGACGGTCTTGGCCAGGATCACGGTTGGCTGACCGGTGGTTTTCATCGCGAGTGCGTAGGCCGCATACATCTTGTGCGGGTCATGGCCGCCACGGTTGAGACGCCAGATATCTTCATCGGTCATGTTGGAGACCATGGCCTTCAGCTCCGGATATTTACCGAAGAAATGCTTGCGGACGAAGGCGCCGTTATTCGCTTTGTAGGCCTGGTATTCGCCATCGACCGCTTCCTCCATGCGCTTGTGCAGCAGACCGTGTGTATCGCGGGCGAGCAGGGGATCCCAGTAGGAACCCCAGATGACCTTGATGACATTCCAGCCGGAACCGCGGAAATTGCTTTCCAGTTCCTGGATGATCTTGCTGTTGCCGCGCACTGGGCCATCCAGCCGTTGCAGATTGCAGTTGATGACGAAGATCAGGTTGTCCAGTTTTTCCCGGCCGGCCAGTCCGAGGGCCCCGGCCGATTCCGGTTCATCCATCTCGCCGTCGCCGAGAAAGGCCCAGACCTTGCGATCGCTGGGTTTCGACAAGCCCCGGTGTTCGAGGTAACGCATATAGCGGGCCTGATGGATGGCCATAATCGGGCCCAGCCCCATCGAGACGGTCGGGAACTGCCAGAAGTCCGGCATCAGCCAGGGATGCGGATAGGACGACAGCCCGCGCCCATCCACTTCCTGACGGAAGTTTTGCAACTGCTCCACTGACAGTAAACCATGGAGATAGGCGCGCGCGTATATCCCGGGGGCGGAATGGCCCTGCACGAAAATCAGATCGCCTTCATGGTCCGGCGTCGGCGCCCGGAAGAAATGATTGAAACCGACGTCGTAGAGCGTGGCGGAGGACGCGAAACTGGAGATATGACCACCCAGTTCGGTACTCTTCCTGTTTGCTCTGACCACCATGGCCATGGCGTTCCAGCGGACCAGTGAACGGATCCGGTTCTCAAGTTCATAATCGCCGGGGGATCGTTCTTCCTGTGATACCGGGATGGTGTTGACATAGGCCGTATTGGCCGAGTAGGGCAGATAAGCGCCGGATTTACGCGCTTTGGCGATGAGTTGTTCCAGCAGGAAATGAGCGCGTTCGACACCTGCCGTCGCCATCACGGAATCCAGCGATTCCAGCCATTCCAGGGTTTCCTGCGGATCGATATCTTTTTCTGTTTTTGCCATATGCGCTACGGTTTTATCATCGCTCCAGCGGGATATGATAAAACGCTCATCTCGAGGGTTATAGTGAATTTACCCGGCGCATCCATAACGCAGCGACTCGGGTCTGGTTCCAGCTGTGTTATTATAGTTTAAAACTCATTGTAAATCATACGGATAACAATTATGCAGTTGACGCTCCCAGGCTTGACCCAAAATATCGAGACACCGGCCAAACGGATCATCGACAGCCATAACAACTGGATTTGGGTGTTTCCCTTTCCGCCAGGGCGAATCACGCGGGGTTTTCCTTATGCGGCACAGATAAACAAACGCCGGCAGCAGGTCGGCGTGAAAGAGGCGGATGTGGAACCGTTGATCCTGGATCTGCCGAATCCGCGTTCCAGCCACTTATCGTATGCCTGTATCCAGCCGGACCTGCCCGCTTTTCAATTACTGACGCTGGCGCGGAAACTGGTCGCGGCGCATGACCTGCGCAAAATCAGAACCCTCGCCATCGTCATCCACGGTTTCGCCGCAGAATCTGTGGAGCAGATCGCCGAAGCCTTGCTGGCCGCGATTCATGCCGCCGCTGCCGGCATGCCGGCCTTCAAGAGCGAACCGCAGCCGGCGCCGACACTGCAACGCGTGGAATTATACGGCTGCAAGGTCAGTCACGGATTCCTACGCACACGGGCGGAAGCGGAGGGCAATGCCACGGCGCGTTATCTCAGCCTGTTGCCCGGCAACAAACTGACGCCGACCAGTTACCTGCAAACCGTGCGCGAGCTGGCCACGGAATATGGTTGGAAGCTGGAGTTTCTGGATATTAAATCTCTGCAACGAAAAAAGGCCGGTGCCTTTCTGGCGGTTTGTCAGGGCAGTCCGGAGCCGGATGCCGGCATCGTCCGGTTGCAATACCGGCCGCGCAACACCCGCGCCGGTAACCAGATCAGTCTGGTCGGCAAGGGGATCTGTTATGACACCGGCGGCACCAATCTGAAACCCCCTAAATCCATGTTCGGCATGCATGAGGATATGCAGGGTAGCGCCGTGGCCCTGGGCACATTGATCGCCCTGACCCGTTTGCAGGTCAGCTTCCCGGTGGAGTGCTGGCTGGCCCTGGCCATGAACCATATCGGTCCGCGCGCCTACAAACCAAACGATGTGGTCACGGCCGTGAACGGCACCACCATCGAGATCGTGCATACCGATGCGGAGGGCCGCATGGTTCTGGCGGATACCCTGGCGCTGGCGTCTCAGAAGCAGCCGCGGCTCATTATCGACTATGCCACCCTGACCGGCGCCTGTGTCTATTCGCTCGGGACCGCCTATTGCGGCGTCTTTACCAACCGCGATGAATTTAATCCGATCCTGATCGAGGCCGGCCGGCGCAGCGGCGAGCGCGTGTGGCCGTTTCCCATGGATGCGGATTACGACAAGGCTTTGGAAAGCACGATCGCTGACGTCAAGCAATGCATCCTGGATGGGGAGGCCGATCACATTCTCGCCGCCAGGTTTCTGCAGCGCTTCGTCGGGGATACTCCCTGGGTGCATATCGATCTGTCCGCCAGCAGACACAAGGGCGGTCTGGCGCATGTCCCGACCGACAGCACCGGCTTCGGCATTCGTTACACTCTGAACCTG
>JACVQI010000264.1 GCA_015661095.1 Gammaproteobacteria bacterium | reverse complement strand
ATCGGCCAGCCGACGAGTTCTCTGATTGCGGCAGCAATAGGCATAAGCGCCAATGCCTATCTTGGCGCCAGTACTGCCTTTGAGGGAAACATCGCCGCCGTCACCGCGGCAGGGGCAAATACAGTGACATTCGACAACAGTGACCTGTCCCCGCCGACCTGGAGTTTCGGCATTCAATCACCGCAGCAACGATTTCATATTACCGATACACCAGTGAGTTTTGTCTGTAATGGTTCGGAAATCTACCGCTATTCCGATTACAGCCTCTCTGAAAACCAGTCGGCGAATCCGGGTGGTAGTAGCAATCTATTAATCGACCACGTTACTGCATGTGATATCAGTTTTGAAAAGCCAACATTGACAAGATTCGGCTTACTGACGATCAATATAGAGGTCACCGATGCGGCATTAGGAGAAAGCGTGTCGCTGTTACAACAGATTCATATAACAAACGTTCCATGAAGAAGATCCGCCGCCTGCAACAAGGGTTCTTCGCGATTATCGTGACAGTTGTACTGGTGTTATTCGCATTAATCGGAGTATATATGTCCACGCAAGTAACAACATCGGCATTAAGCTCATCGATTTCGTATCTGGGCATACAGGCATGGTTCGCCGCGAAAAGCGGGATTGAGTGGGGCATCCATCAGGCCCTGCATGGTCCGAGTTGCGCAGCGACAACTACCTTCACTATCGATGATTTCAACGTGAAGGTGACGTGTTCAGCGTCGGTTGTTAGTGAAGGTCCTGACACCTATACCGTTAATAATCTCACTGCAACAGCCACAAAGGGTAGTCCCGGCGATTTAACCTATGTCTTAAGAAAGGTAGTGACTTCAGCAACTCTTGGTCCTTGACCCTTGCGTATTCGGTGCATGACTGGATTAGAATCGGCTGATAAAACCTAGCTGTCGCCATGCCTCATAAACCGCTACAGCTACTGTGTTCGACAGGTTCAAACTACGACTTTGTGCAAGCATCGGCAGCCGGATCTTCTGATCCTGTGGAAAACTGTCCAGGATCTGCCTGGGCAGGCCCCGCGTTTCCGGCCCGAACAGAAGGGCATCATCAGCCTGGTATTGAATCTCCGTATAAAGGATATTGCCCTTGGTGGTAAACGCAAAGGTTCTCTTCGGCTGAATTGCGGCCGCAAATGCGGAAAGATCATCGTGTTGGCGGACACTGGCCCATTCATGATAATCAAGCCCGGCGCGTTTCAGTTTTCGATCATCCAGGTCAAAACCCAGCGGTCGAATCAGATGCAGACTGGTTCCCGTATTGGCGCAGAGGCGTATAATATTACCGGTATTGGGCGGGATTTCAGGTTCGAACAGGACTACATGAAACATGATGAAAGTTTAAAGTGAAAAGGGAAAAGTAGAAAGAGAGCAGAATAGGGTAAATGCATTGGCGCAAGAAACTGGCTGGCTGTAACTTAATTTATTAGCAGAAATCGAATTCAAGCTAAGTTCCCACGATGAATGATAAAGTGAAAAAGATGCTCGAAATGGAATTTTGTGGTTTGCAATTTAACTCACCACTGGTATTGCTTTCAGGTTGTGTCGGGTTTGGTGAAGAATATACCCGCATCAAGGGTTTCTCCAACATGGACGTTGGTGCAGTCTGCCTGAAGGGTACTACGCTGGAACCTCGACTCGGTAACGAACCGCACCGGATCGCGGAAACCTATATGGGTATGTTGAATTCCATAGGCCTGCAGAACCCCGGGGCACGGGCCGTGGTCGGTCATTATCTGCCAAAACTGGATTTCTCCGAGACGCGCTTCATCGCCAATATCAGCGGCTCGACGATCGAGGAGTATAGGGAAGTCACGCGGATCTTCGACGATTCACCAATCGACGCGATGGAGATCAATATTTCCTGTCCCAACGTCAAGGCGGGTGGAGTGCAGTTCGGCAACTATCCGGAAATGTCGGCCAAAGTGGTGGAAGCCTGCCGTCAGGTGACGAAGAAACCACTGATTACCAAGCTCTCCCCCAATCAGACTGACATAGAGGAAAACGCCAGGTGTTGTATCGATGCCGGGACCGACGCCTTTGCTGTTATTAACACCATAACGGGAATGGCCGTGGATATAGAGAACAGTGTACCAATCCTGGGCAATAATCAGGGTGGGTTATCCGGACCGGCGATCAAGCCCATAGCCTTGCTCAAGGTCCACCAGGTGTACAGCGTCTGCAAGCCGCATAATATACCGATCATCGGTCAGGGCGGGGTGACGACTGCCAATGACGCCCTGGAATTTATAATCGCCGGCGCCAGTGCGGTAGGTATCGGGACGGCGCTGTTCTATGATCCTCTGGTCTGTAAGTCGATCAATCAGGGCATTGCCGACTATCTGCAACGGCATGGCCTGAGGCATGTGGGTGATTTAACCGGCGCATTGAAACTAAACTGAGTTCCAGGAGTGTCTTATTCAGAGCCGGGTGAATTTCTCCGGAGTCGTTTCAATAAAACCCGCATTTCCCTGACTGCCTGCATATCTCCCTTGCTTTCGGCGGCTGCTATCCCCTGTTCAAAGATAGATGCCGCTGTTTCCAGTTGGTCGGTTTCAACCATCGCTATACCATAAAGTTTCCAGGCCGCGGAATATCCCGGATCATATTCCACGGCTTTAGCCAGGTGGTCTGTTGCCTGCGCGTATTTTTTAAATTTCATAAAGGCATTACCCAGGGCAAATCTCAGCAGGGCATGGTCTTGCCCTCTGGCCAGGATGGATTCAAGGTTTTCGATTTCCGACATAAGATAAATTATGTTTATTAAACTAAACTTCGACTTAACGAGCCCACAATCTCTAAGGATGTGATATCTACCTGTCTTGGTATGGCGACATTTATCCCCGCATACCCGACACTAGCACATCAACCG
>JACVQI010000263.1 GCA_015661095.1 Gammaproteobacteria bacterium | reverse complement strand
GTCATCATCGGGGGCGATATGTTTGCCGGTTGCGGTACTCAATGTTGTTTCAGGATTTTCCATTGCAACAATCAGATTACCCCAGTCCCGCTCTATGCTGTAACTGAACAACGGTTGGCGGATGTGGACGATAGCGACCGGGCCGTTCAGGTCGTTGACTTCCGGAAAGGCGGCGATATTCATAAAAGTAGTATAGGTCTGCCCGAGTGTGATACCGCCGATGGTGCCGTAGGCGTGCCGTAAACGCGGAACATAGGAATTGCTGACTTTTTCGTTACTGGCGCTGGATGAAGCATCGAAATCGATTTCAATATAACCGGCCATCTCGCCATAGTCACTTGGCGAATAACCTTTCAACCAGAGCCTGGTCTGGCGGGCACTGAAGCTGAACTGGTCATCTTCACCACTCGAATTTAACGGTATGGCGGCGGGAATGAAGGATAGATCGCCGGGATTGCTGCCACTGTTTTCGCCGGTACTGTGACTATTGTATAGCGCATCGAGTTTGACCTTGCCGCCGATATTAATGGCACTGTTATCCCTGGTGGTAACGATGGCATATTCCCTGGTAGCACTGGCTGTAGCGATAACGGGCGCTGCCGGTACGGGTTGTGGTTGCGCGTTTTCCTGCGCCGGTTTGTTCGTAGCAGATCCCGCGCTGACCACCTGTAACACATTACGCAGTTGTTCCTCCAGGTAGGCAACGCGTCCCTGCAGCTGATCAACTTCCAGTTTTAATTCATCCAGCGCGGGTTCCCGAACCGCGGACCACGTCAGTGCGGGAAAGCAGCACAACAGGATGACTGAGGCTGAACAGGTTGCACGGCACAGGAATAGGATGGTATTTCTAATATGCATGTCGGCGGAAAACATAAGCACCTCGACTGTATCGAAATCAAACGTAATACCAGGGCTGTGCGGTGGTCACAGCCAGGAGTGATTGAGGAATTACTGATTAACCAGGGGTTCCTCCAGATCACCGCGAAACAGTTTGTGGCAGGCATTGCAGGTCTGTTGCAGGCGCTGGCAGGGTCTCGGCCTGAAGTTGCTGCGCGATCGCGATAAATGTTATCTGTTCTTCTGCGCCTAATTTACCTTCGGTTAGAAGCTCAGGTAGCCGGCCTGCCCTGGCGGCCAGAATGCCCGCTTCCACGGCCAGCGATTCAATCTGCTCGGCCCGCAGCCGGTCGAGTTCGAGTTCGGTGTATTCACGTTCATAAGTCAGTACATTCAGGTTTGCCATAATCCTTCGCAGTTGCTCACTGTGAATGGCGCTGAGGATCGGCGCAGCGGCTTCACTTTCAACGGGAATCCCGTTTTCCGCATGGGTGGAAAGCAGGCAGCAGCAGAACAGGCATAGACTCAAGGAAAATCTTGCAAAGCCATCAGACATAGCTTTTGTCCATGATCAGGAGGAAAGGAGTATTTGACTGTATACTTAATAGCAGACGGTTGAATTTCCGTCATTGATCTAACGCATGAAGAATAAGGACACTGAGTGACTAAATCGAAGCACAGTCTGGCGCCGGATGGCGAGAACCTGCGTAAAGCCGTGCGCTGGTTAGCGGAGTCAGCACCGGTAACAACGACAACGATTAATGACGCGGCCTGTCGTTTCGATCTGACGCCACTCGAAGAAGAGTTTCTGCTGCGGGAATTTTCGCCGAAAGGAGCGTGGGAACATTTCCATCATGACGCGGACATTGGTGTGCGCGGTACCGGTCACAGTCTGGAGCAGGCATTCGAGCAGGCGGCATTGGCCCTCACCGCCATCGTGACTGACCCTGATAGCGTCCGATCGGACAAAACCATCACCGTGGCATGCCGGGAGCAGGATCGGGAATTGTTATTGGTCGACTGGCTGAACGCCATCATCTATACCATGGTGACCGACAACATGTTGTTCAGCCGGTTCAAAGTAAGCATCGCTGGTGATAAGTTAACGGCAACGCTGGCGGGCGAACCGATCGACCGCGCCCGGCATGAGTTGGCAGTGGAGCCCAAGGGCGCTACCTTCACCGAATTAAAGGTGGCCCAGCGGGACGATGGTTCCTGGCTCGCGCAATGTGTGATTGACGTGTAGCGGAGGTGTGAGGGCAATGGACACCGGGAGACTGACACAAGTGGATGAATACACCTGGCGCATCGAACCGGTCGGCAAGATGCGTGTTCCGGCCATTATCTATGGCGATGCGGACCTGATCGCCGGCATGGATGACAAGGTGTATGAGCAAATTTGCAACGTCGCGAAGCTGCCCGGTATCGTCAATGCTGCTTATGCCATGCCCGATGCCCACTGGGGCTACGGTTTTCCGATCGGCGGCGTGGCGGCTTTCGATGCCGATCGGGGCGGAGTGATCTCCGCCGGTGGCGTCGGCTTCGACATCTCCTGCGGCGTACGTACCCTGCATACCACCTTGACCCGCGCTGAAATCGAACCGATCAAAACCAGACTGGCGGACAGCCTCTATCAGGAGATCCCGGTGGGTGTCGGCAGCACCGGTCACGTCTTGCTCAATGACAAAAGCATGGACGCCATGCTGCGCAAGGGCGCGGAATGGGCGGTCAAGCAGGGTTATGGCTGGCGCGAGGATCTGGAACGCATCGAGGAGCACGGACGCATGGCGGATGCCCTGCCGGAAGCGGTATCCTCGGAGGCCAAACACCGTCAGCGCCAGCAGATGGGCACGCTCGGCTCCGGTAATCATTATCTGGAAGTCCAGGAGGTGACGCAGATTTATGCCGCCGAGATCGCGACTCAATTCGGACTTAAACAGGGCGATATCGTGATCAGCATTCATTGCGGCTCCCGGGGATTGGGCCACCAGATCGGCACGGAGTTTCTGAAAAGCATGGCGCAGACGGCACACCGGCATGGCATCGAACTGCCGGACCGCGAGTTGGCCTGCGCGCCATTGACATCTGACGTCGGCAGAAGCTATCTGGGCGCCATGCGCGCCGCCATCAACTCCGCGTTGGCCAACCGGCAGATCATCACGCATCTGACCCGCATGGTGTTTGAACGTCTGGCGCCGCACGCCCGACTTCGTCTGCTCTATGATGTCTCCCATAATACCTGCAAGCTGGAGGAACACGTGGTTGATGGCGTGAGCAAGCGCCTGTATGTGCATCGCAAGGGCGCGACCCGCGCCTTCGGGCCCGGCCATCCGGAATTGCCGGAGGACTTGCGCGAGGCAGGCCAGCCGGTGTTGATTGGCGGTTCCATGGGCACGGCTTCGCATATCCTGGCCGGGATCAGCGACAGCGAGCAATTATCTTTCGCTTCCGCCTGCCATGGCGCCGGCCGCAATATGAGTCGGCGTCAGGCCTCGAAATCCTGGAACGGACGCCAGGTGGTCGACGAACTGGCCGGACGCGGCATTCTGATCCGCAGCCCGTCTTTACGCGGCGTGGCGGAAGAGGCGCCCGGTGCCTACAAGGACGTCGATGCCGTGGTTAACGCCGCCGATCGGGCCGGACTGGCCCGCAAAGTGGCGCGGCTGCAACCAGTGATTTGTATAAAGGGGTGAAGGAAACTCTGATTACCTCTGAGTTTCCGTGGCATATGGATGTGCCGCCATTTTCGATGGCGAATAAGCTATTGAAAATGTGAGACAAATCGGCAGGATTGCCGATTTGCACAATAACTACTTATTGCGCGTAGCGGCGAGCTACAAGGATGTAGCGAGTGAAAAACAAAAATCGCATTTTTTGTTTTTCGGGCACTGATAATTCAGGGATAAATTATTCAGAGCTTTCAAAAAATCTGCGGATCGACTCGGCGTTATCCCGGCCATCGCGATAACCGGTATTGCTCAATTCCTGACAATACCCGCCATCAAACAGCAGTAAGCTGGCGAAACTGGCTCCCGCCCCCTGGCCCTGGGCGCCGAGCAGCCGGAACAAAAACCGCATGCTGCCC
>JACVQI010000262.1 GCA_015661095.1 Gammaproteobacteria bacterium | reverse complement strand
GGAAGCCGCTGGTGGTGAAGACGCCGTAGAACTGGGCGGCGGCCACGGGCTTGGCGAAGGTGACCGAGGCCCCGTCAACGGCGAAGGTCGGCACCGAGTTGTGGTTGAGGGCGGCGACGCGGACGTAGTAGGTGGTGTTGGCCAGTATGGCATCGACAGAGAGCGTCGTCGCCGTTCCATTCGTCGCCGCAATAGCGGCATTTTTGATTCGCCATAACGAGGTGCGTCGTGTATTGCTTCTTGTTACCGCATTAGCTCCCGTGGCTGTTTTTTCAACAGCGACATTATGCGTTGCAATTCCTTGTAGCTGGGTGGCGTCTTGAGATACTCGACCACCCTGGTTTCGATGCCCCGCCCGGTCAGCAATTGCAGGGTTTGCCGGGATTTGGAACAACGGGGATTATGATAGATGGTGACACTCATTTATATTATCTCCCATGCGACAGGGATGTTATTCTAACGGTTATCCGGGACCCGGAGGAAGCTATTAACCCGTATTTCTCAACGCTGGCCTGCTGCGAACGCCGATTTATCCGCCTTGGCGCAGCTCCCTGCGGCAAGCGTCGAGAAATGCGAGTACTTCAATAACGACCTGGTGAGAGGATGAACCTACTGTTAAAAAAAGTCCGTGGGTCAGGCATCTGGCTCTATTATTTCTGCCGGTTCGCCATCCGTCAGTTTTATCGTCAGCGGGGTTTGCAGATAGCTTCCTCGCTGGCCTATGCCACGCTGCTGTCGCTGGTTCCATTGATTACGGTCATGTTCGGGTTCCTGGGCGGACTGCCGGTGTTCGAAAAGGTGGGCGGTTTCATAGAGAATTTTATCATCGCTAATTTTGTCCCGGGCTTCGGCGACACCATCCAGGCATATCTGCATGAGTTCTCGCTGAAGACGTCGCAACTGACAGCCACCGGTGTCACCATCCTGATAATCATTGCGCTGATGTTGCTGGCGACCATCGACAATGCCCTGAATATCATCTGGCATGTGCAGGTACGCAGAAGACCGGCCGCCCGGTTCATGGTGTACTGGTCGATTTTGACCCTGGGACCGTTACTGGTAGGCGTCGGCATTTTCCTGACAACCTATGTCCTGTCACTCTCCATCGTCAGTGACGTTAGGGCGTCATTAGGTCTGGAGTTATTATCCTGGCTGCCGTTTCTAAGTTCCGCCATTGCCTTTACATTGTTATACATCCTGATGCCGAATTGTGTCGTTTCTCGCCGGCACGCCATCATCGGGGGTGTGGTGGCGGCCATTTTATTTGAATATGCCAAATTCGGTTTTGGCGTCTATATCAGTTCTTATTCCACTTATGAGGCCATTTACGGGGCGATCGCCGTGATCCCCATTTTCCTGATATGGATTTATACTTCCTGGGTGATCGTGATTCTGGGTGCCCATATCACCTTTTGTTTATCGGCCTTCAGATTGGGCGCTGAAATTGTCGGATCCAGAGGGCCTGAGTGGACTTTCGCCGATGCCTGCGACGTGATTGCAGTATTGTGGTACGCGCAAAGGTCCGGAACGGTGCTGACCTATACCGGACTCCGCAGGAGCGGCATCAAAATACCCCTGTACCAAATCAACGAGATCATGAATGCCCTGGACGAAGCGAGCTGGATACAACCTGATCCCAAGGGCGGCTGGCTACTGTCGCGGGACATGGCGGAACTCACGCTCATGGATCTGTACCGGATTATTCCGAACCGGATCCCCTTACGGGATGAAAGCAGCAAGGTGTCGCCGCCAGCCGGTCCATTGCAGGAACTGTTAAAGACCTATAATAACGACTTGAACCAGCTGTTTGGCATTCCGTTCAAATCGATCCTGCCGGCGCCCAAAGATCCGGACTGAATCCTGATCCGCCGTAGGTCAGCGTGAAAACTTCCATCCATTTTCTGGTGTCCGGCAGAGTGCAGGGCGTGTGTTTCCGCATGCATACCAGGCAGCAGGCGTTACAGCATGACCTGGCAGGCTGGGTGAGAAACCTGCCGGATGGCAGGGTCGAGGGTATGGCCAGTGGCGCTACGGCAGATCTCGAGTTCCTGCAGGCGTGGTTACGGCGTGGACCGGAGCGGGCTCTGGTGACGTCGGTAGAGGTGCAGGCGCTGGCTTATCAGCCTTTTGACGGGTTTGTGATAAAGTGAACAGCGGTACATAGCGAACACCAAACCGGACACCGGTAATTGAGAAACAAATACCAGAACCTGAAGACAGGAGGTTAATCACATGCTGCTGACAGTCAACTGGAAAATATTATTTACAATTGTTTCCTCAACACCCGCTGGGGCCATACCAGGGGTGACAGTGCGTTAAGGCAGAGATCATCGGGACTGGAAAATTCGCATGCCGCATAGTGTTATTCTGATCACGACCATTGCCTCTGCTTTCGGTGTTGCACTGATACTGGGCTATATTGCCGTACGTCTGAAGCTACCACCTCTGGTTGGTTACATGCTGGCCGGTGTGCTCATAGGTCCAGCCACGCCCGGTTTCGTCGCCGACCCCGAACTTACACGTCAGCTCGCGGAGATTGGGGTCATGTTGCTGATGTTCGGTGTCGGGCTCCATTTCTCTCTGGACGACATGTTATCCGTGCGCCGGATCGCCTTGTCGGGCGCAGTGGTCCAGATCGCTGCGGCGACCGCTATCGGCGCGACAGTCGCATCCCTTTGGGGCTGGAACCTGGGCGGATGCATCGTTTTTGGTCTGGCGCTCTCGGTAGCCAGCACCGTAGTGCTCACCAAAACCCTGGAGAGCCGTGGTGTACTCGCGTCCATCAACGGTCACATCGCTGTCGGCTGGCTTGTGGTTCAGGATCTGGTGATGGTCCTGGTGCTCGTACTGCTCCCGCCGCTGGCCGGTTGGCTGGGGAGTGGCTCCGTGGTATCAGGAGGTCAGGATCTGCTGACTA
>JACVQI010000072.1 GCA_015661095.1 Gammaproteobacteria bacterium | reverse complement strand
TTTTTTACCAAGAGTATTAAAATATTCTGAAAATACATGTTCGAAATTATCCTGATTATATTCAGGAAAAATATCTGTTCTGTTGCGTAGTAGTTTTTTAACCTGACTGTCTGTTTTCTGGATGAATTCGATGATTAAGGTATGTGTTATATCTGCCAGAAAGCTCGCAATCATCTCGAATGACAAATTATTTGCGATACTCAAATGATGGATTATGCCCAGGGCCAGGGTTAAATCGGCCGGACCTCGCTCTTTCAATGCAGCACGTTCGCAATTATTCCAGCCGATCGCCGGGCTGGGATTTGTCAAATCCAGCAGTAATGGATAAACATTCCCCACGCCATTCTTGCAATTTGTTCTATAGTTAATCTCCACACAGGCGGGATCGATATCCCATGCGCATACATATTCGCTATATTGCGCCGCCAGTCTGCTAAACCTGCCGGTATTCGCGCCCAAGTCCCAGGTTGACCGGTTACTCTGTTTATCCAGAAATTCCCTGACAATTATCTCCTTGGACAATAACGCTTCATTGTTATAATTGTTATTAGAGTCATAATAATCGTGCCATTCCGTGTCCTTCGGCTGCCAGTTTAATCCGGATACGGCAGTGACCAGACTGTCAATGATGCCATTCAGTGAATTGCGGGAGAATTTTTTCCTGTGTTTGATGACATCAAGATCCTGATCTGCAAATTTGGATTGCATGCGCGCATGCAGATGAAGATGAATCGCAAGTGAAAAATTCATGCGGGTTCTTAATGGCAGCAGTTTGCTGGCTAATAGGAGTGGTATGCCGTCAATATTCGTCCTCAGCAGTTGATTGAGACTGATATCCTTCTTAGCCATCAGGGCCAGTGGTGCCAGGAAGTGCTGGCAAAACTGTTTATATGCAATCCAAGGTTCGGACGGGTTTAGTTTTTCAAATGATAGAGTATCAATGAATATTGGTTTTCCTCTTTGGAGTTGTACGTTGTAGGAGCTGGCATCTTTTAACGAAAATCCTTTGTTCATGGCTAATTGCTGGATTTTCAGGGTTAATAAGGCCGATTCTTTCAGTTGACTGAAGGACCATTCGTATGGATAGGAAATAAACGGCAGCTCATCAGGCCTGATCGTCAGATATCCATGCTCACCTTCCGGTTCTACCTTCACTTCTTCATGGGTGACAAGCAGGCCCTTATCAATAAGATCAGTATACAACCCGGAGTTTTTCAGGGTCTGGTAATTGTCTTTGTAACATGAGTTTATCTGCCTGTATAAAACATCATCCTTCCTGAACAGGAAACCCGAAGGATCCCGGAATGAGCAGGGTAGCTTATCGAACTCCATAAGCTCTCCCAGGAATAAAATTAATCAGCCTTCGTATTATTCTCATCAGGTTGAGTATCTTTATTGTTTTCAGTTTTGCCAAAGTGACGTTTGAAAAAATCAATCAATCGGTACCAGTAAAGCTTGGCCGTAAGAATGATGCCCATGATGCCGGCGATTAGCATCTGCAGGATAAAACTCCCGGTACCGGGATCCAGGTATGCATAGGCGGAACCGGAGTAGCATAATCCGGAAAGTATTATCGCCAGTAACAATGCCACATTCATTAAGTTACTCCTCTAATGTTGAGGTGGATAAATTACCCTGGCCAGCTTCCATTCAGTTTCATAATGACTGCCATCAATTCTGAATTCCTGGATCGGATTGGTATAATCGGCTTCCCAGGCATCCCTCTGCCAGAAGTAAAATCGGAAGTAGCGTTCCCTTGTTCCGGGGCCACTGGTTTTTAACATTTCTAAAGACTGATATTTGAAATCTGCCTCCCAATCCATGGTATCGGCAATGGTCGCTGGTATGTCAAGTAATGATGCGTATATATCGGATATCCTGAAAGGTGTTTTTTCGTTTGGTTTTTTTATCAGTAATAATGGCGATGCCAGTGAGGTCATCCATTCTGGCGCCTTATCGCCGGATACGAGTGTGGCTGGCGGTCCTTGCCGGTAATTGGGGACCCATCCGCCATGGTCGCCATGGATGATGATCAGCGTGGTGTCATAAACGCCCATTTCTTTCATTCTATCCAGCAATCTGGCAAGAGTGTCGAGGGTGCAATATGCTTGAGTAGTCAGGGATGTCCTCGTCATGCTGGACGGTTTTCCTGAATATTGACAATGATCATCAACCACTATTGGATTATGCGTATTCATAACGTGCAAATATTTGTAGACGGGAGCACTCCTCTCCACTTTCATTTCCTGAATAAATTTATTCAGGAAATAGGTATGTGAAAAATAGCCGAATTTGTAAAACTCCTCACCGAATAATAATTGTGATAACAGCCATTTTTGGTCATTATAGATGTATCTTTTTAAAAAATGCGGAGAGACCCTGAACAGAGATAATTCCAAAGCTACTACCGGATCCTTTAATTCAGCTCCCACGCTGGCGATATTATCCAGGTTATACAGGTTGTTAAAAGGCAGATTAGCATACCTGTTCCCCATATAGCCCCCGCCAGTTGCCAGATCAATCTGGTAACCAGCTTTTTTAGCAGCACTTAAAATAGTTTTGCCTTTCAATACATCATCAATGAATTGATCTTTAGGCGATTGATTGGAATACAGTTCTCCCGCTAAAAAAGCCGGGACCGCGAAAATGGTATAGGGGAAGACTCCAAGGGTTTCCCGGTAATACTCAAACCCCTGGAAACTATTTTCGTACCTGTCCTTGAGTGTTTCATGATGGACTAATTCATCAAATACATCTGACTGGAATCCATCTACAACAAGATGCAGAACATTACTGGTTGGTGAGAAATTGGATATTTCAGTTAATTTTTCATTGCCACTCGTTTGATATTCTTTATGGATTAAATTCCAGTTCTGAATACTTGTGTAACTTGCGGTTAGCAATTGTAAAATGAAAATAAATATTGCCCCCCTGATGGCAATGTTTGCTACGTGTTTGTACCAGCAGGTAACAAGAATAGCGGCGGTCCACAAACTGCCATCGAACCAGCCACGCCATTCATAATCGCTCCAGACAATACTTTTTCCGTCCAACAGGCCATATTCCCATAACAATATATTGCCCTGAATCCAGACAAGCATGCTCAGCATGGCCAGGACTGCTGCATAACGGGTTGATCGCGCATCGGGAATCAGTTTCGAGACGGGGTAGAAAATTAACAATAAACCTAACACAGGTATCAGGCATATTTTCAAGATTGCGAAGAGTGATACCGTGAACTGTCCAATGTTGGTTATATAAACGGTCTGAGGACTGAATATGAAAATATTCGAGAGCAGGATTGCCAGCATTGCCAACAATGTAAATCTGTTCGATCTGCTTAAATGAACCATAAAATTACATTGCCGCTGAATTTTGCGTTAAATATTCCCGAGGAGATGAACTATTCCAGATTGTTTAATTTATGCATCATCTCTTCAAAAATTTTCGGATTCCCGGCCATGATACTGCCCGGCTCCGTTTCCTTATTATCATGCATTATCCTGCCGATATGACCGCCGGCCTCCACGATCAATAACGAACCCGCGGCGATGTCCCACTCATGCAGCCCGAATTCCCAGAAACCATCCAGCCTGCCGCAGGCGACATAGGCGAGATCGAGGGACGCCGCGCCGGCCCGGCGAATTCCTGCGGTCATCGGGAAGAATGTCCGGAAGGATTTAATAAACAACTCCAGGCGCGTTGCATCCCCGAAGGGGAAGCCGGTACCCAGCAGCGCACCGTCCAGGGATTTGATCTTGCTGACCCGGATGCGCTTGTTATTCAGATGCGCCCCCGCACCTTTGCTCGCGGTAAACAATTCCTGGCGCAGGGGATCATAAACCACGGCCTGATCCAGTTCGCCCCTGAACTTGAGTGCTATCGATACCGCGAACTGCGGGAAGCCATGCAGAAAATTAGTCGTGCCATCGAGGGGATCGATCACCCATAAAAATTCCGTATCTTTGGTGTGCTGGCCACTTTCCTCGGCGAGGATGCTATGCTTGGGATAGACCTTATGTATTGTATTGATGATTATGTTTTCGGCCTGCCTGTCGACCTCGGTCACAAAATCATTTCTGCCCTTGCTGTTAACCGGGATATCCTGGACCCGATCCACATATCTCAGGATATAATCGCCGGCAGCGTGGGCGGCACGGATGCCGATGTTCAGCATGGGATGCATCGGATTCTCCAGTTCAAGGCATTAATACTGTAAGGTATTACGAAATAGCAAGATTATTGCTTCAGACCGCAACTATCATACCAGATAATTATCAGGTTCCGTCCGCTAATGAATAGAGCTGATGACAGGCAGGTGCAAATACCGGAACACATCCGCATTACTCTTGTTGCCACCAGGCATCCCGGTAATATCGGTGCCAGCGCGCGGGCCATGAAAACCATGGGCGTGAGGCAGCTCGCACTGGTTGCCCCGAGTGGGTTTCCCAGCGCCGAGGTCACGGCCCGGGCCTCCGGTGCGGATGACATCCTGGCGCGAGTCAGGGTCTACGAGAATTTAGTAGACGCCACCCGTGACTGCGGCTATGTACTAGGGACAAGTGCCAGGATGAGAAATATTCAATGGCCGCTGATCAATCCGGAACAGGCCGCCCGGCAGATCCTGCAACAGGCGCTGGCGGGTACGGCCGTGGCCATCCTGTTCGGGACGGAACGCACCGGACTCAGTAATGAAGATATGGAATTATGCAATGCCGTGATCGAAATTCCCACCGACCCCGAATTTTCCTCGCTGAATCTCGCGGCAGCGGTGCAGATTATTTGTTATGAACTGCGCAAGGCCGCCATGGAACAATTTGCAGTGACACAAGCACCGGTCAGCAAGATGCCTGCCGCCACGGTTGAGCAGATGCAATTGTTTTATCAGCAACTGGAGCAGTATCTGCGCGACATTGGTTATTATCACCCCGGCAAACCACGCTTGTTAATGCGGCGGTTAAAACGTATATTCAACCGGATCCAGCCCGATCAGAGTGAATACAACATCCTGCGCGGAATATTTGCGGACGCCGGGAAGGCAGAGAAAGAAAAATAAAGGCTGACAGCCTGTCAACTTCCGTATTATCAATCTTCTTAAGCCAGGATTACCTGCGACTCATTATCCTGACGCCGGGTTGTGGTGCCGATGATCCAGGCCTTTTCACCCCAGGCCGTGAGCGTCTGGAGGCAGGTATCCACCGCGGCCGGTTCGACGATCAGTACCATACCGACACCACAGTTAAAGGTCCGGTACATTTCCTCGGTTGCGATGTTGCCGGTTTGCTGCAACCAATTAAAGATCTCAGGCCATTGCCAGCTGCCGGCGTCCAGCCTGGCCTGGATCGTCTCGGGTAAAATCCGGGGAATATTCTCCAGCAAGCCGCCGCCGGTGATATGGGCAATGGCCTTGATGCGGACCTGTCGCAGCAACTCCAGTACCGGTTTGACATAGATATGGGTGGGTTTTAACAGTTGCTCCGCGAAGCTCGTACCGGCCAGTTGATCGGTCAAGTGGGTATTGGAGTCAGCCAGCAGCTTCCGGATTAGTGAGTAACCGTTCGAATGCGGCCCGCTGGAGGCGAGGCCGATGATGGCATCACCCGGCACGACGCTGCTGCCATCGATAATGCGGTCCTTCTCAACAATGCCGACGCAAAAGCCGGCCAGATCGAAGTCGCCGGCTTTATACATGCCCGGCATTTCCGCGGTTTCGCCGCCGACCAGCGCGCAACCGGCGCTTTTGCAGCCTTCGGCGATACCTTCGATCACCGCAGTAGCGACCTCAACATCCAGTCTGGCGGTGGCATAGTAATCCAGAAAAAACAGGGGTTCCGCGCCCTGCACCAGCACGTCGTTGACACACATCGCCACCAGATCGATACCGATTTCATCATATTTACCAGCCTCAATGGCAAGAATGATCTTGGTGCCGACCCCGTCCGTCCCGGAAACCAGCACCGGCTGGCGGTAGGGCAGGCAGGAAATATCGAATAAGGCGCCGAAGCCGCCGATACTGCCCATGACCCCCGGTCGCGTCGTGGCGCCGACCGAAGTTGTGATTTGTTCGACCAGGCGGTTGCCGCGGTCAATGCTGACACCGGCATCGGCGTAGCTGGTTGTTTTGGGCTTTGACATGGGTCGCTATGGTATCGAGCAAACCGTGGCATCGCAATCCTTGACTTGTGCGGAACACTTGCTTAGCTTGTTCACATGCGAAGGAATTACCTAGCCTGCCTGTTCTTGCTCAGCCTGTTGCCCGTACCCAGTAGCGCCGGCACCATCGCCGACCTGTATCAGGCGGAAGCACCCATCGAGAATTTGCAACCCGAAAGCAGAAATCCCGCCATCCGGACTGCCCTGGGCATGGTCCTGGTCAAAATTACCGGTAATCGTTATGCCTCCGCTGATCCAAACTTGCGGCCGTTATTGCAACAGGCGCAAAACTACATGCTGGAATTCAAATTAAACGCCGAGGCCTTGCAATTGTGGGTGCGCTTTGACGAGGAATCGTTAACCCGGGACCTGCGGGAGCTGGGGCTGGCGTTATGGGGCAAGGAGCGGCCGTCAACCCTGTTATGGCTGGTGATCGCTGACGAGACCGGCAGTCAGATCCTCGGGCTGGAAGGCAATCCCGTCTACATCGCCAGTATCGAGCGGCGCGCGCGCCAGCGCGGCATCGATCTGACCTATCCCCTGCTGGACCTGGAGGATAACGCCAAACTCCAGCCTGACGATATCCACCAGGGATTATTGCAGGCAGTGCTGGAAGCCTCCGCTCGTTACCCGGTGGAATCCATTTTGATGGGGTTCATCGAAGCGACGGCGCCGGGTATCTGGGAAGGTCAATGGACCGCTGATATCAGCGGTGAAACGCACAGTTGGCGAACGGAAGGTGATTTAGCGGATATCGCTATCGAGGATGGCATCGATGCCATGGCTGATCTGCTGGCGGCCAAATTTATCCAGAACAATGTGCAGGTACAGGACAGCATCACTATCACGATTACGGACATCTACAGCATCGACCAATACGCCGAGGCGCTGAAATATCTGGAATCGCTGAGTTCTGTCAGTAAAGTACTGGTCAGTAATGTGACCGCCGGTGAAGTATCGTTCAAGCTGCTGACGCACGGTGGTTGTCCGGCCGTAGCCCAGGCGATTACTCTGGGCAGGAAGCTGATCCCCAGCGGCGCTGGCGAATGTTCCCGCTACAAACTGCTACCCTGAAGCCCGGGTCATACCACGCAACTCTTCCCGATAAACACCTGTCGGCGCAACTGACTGAGGCAGATTAAATACCGAGCATGATCGAATCATCCTTACCCGATGGACAGATTATCCTGCCTTTCGCCTGGTTCGAGCGGCTGGATTTCGAGTTGTATGTCACCCGGAATAATCTGGAAACCATCGCCAGCCTCAAGCGGGTTGCCACTGGCGCCGGTATTCGCAATCACTATCTGTGGGGCCAGCCGGGGACCGGCAAGAGTCATTTACTGCAGGCCGCGTGTACCCTGGCTTCAGACTCAGGTCGAACCGCCGCCTATATACCGCTCCGGCAACACGGAGAACTATCGCCCGGCATGCTGGCGGGTTTGGGCGATCTCGATCTGGTCTGTATCGATGATCTGGATGACATCCAGGGCCAGGCCGACTGGGAACGGGCCTTGTTTGTTCTATTTAATGAGATGCGTGATAAACAGCGGCCGCTGCTGTTCAGTGCGACAACGAGTCCCAAGGGTAACGAAATCAGCATGCCGGACCTCAAGTCCCGGCTGGCCTGGGACCTGGTCTATCATCTGGCGCCCATTGATGAAGCCTCATTGATCACGGCCTTGCAATTGCGGGCCCATGCGCGCCAGTTCGATTTTCCGGATGATGTGGTTGAGTTTCTGGTGAAACGGCTATCCCGGGATACGCATACCTTGTTCCAGTTGCTTAATCAGCTCGATACCGCCAGCCTGCAGTCGCAGAAAAAACTGACCATTCCTTTTGTCAAATCGGTTCTCGGCTTGAAATAAAAATACCTCGTAGCACGTCGCGAGGTGTTTTTAAATTAATTTCTCGTAAGCTTCGAGTGAGGGTAGGTTGGGCTGACCTAGGAAGCCCAACATAAAAATCGTTGTGTTTGATTCGATGCCATACTGTCGTCTGGGTTGGGCTTCATTTCATTCAGCCCAACCTACGTCAACTCAAATTAAATTCCCGTGAGCTTGGAAGCTATGCCCGCCAGCCGCTTCCCCAAAGCAAAGCAGAGTTCCTTTTCCACCTGACTGAGTTCATTGTTGTTGTCGGCACCGGCGACATGGCTGGCGCCGTAAGGCGTACCGCCGGTCGTGGTGGTGAACAACCCCGGTTCCGAATAGGGCAGCCCAAGCAGCAGCATGCCGTGATGCAGCAGCGGCAACATCATGGATTGCAGGGTCGTTTCCTGGCCGCCATGCAGGCTGCCGGAGGAGGTGAACACAACGGCGGGCTTGCCGATCATGGTGCCCGATAACCACAGGTCGCCAGTGCTGTCGAGAAAATATTTCAGCGGCGCCGCCATATTGCCGAAGCGGGCCGGGCTACCCAGGGCGAGGCCGGCACAGGTCTTGAGATCCTCGTGGGTGGCATAGGGTGGACCGGAGTCGGGGATATCACTGGCGGTGGCTTCGCTGACGGCCGACACCGGCGGTACGGTGCGCAACCTGGCCGTACAACCGGCGACGGATTCGATGCCACGGCTGATCTGCCTGGCCATCGCCGCCGTATTGCCGTGGCGGCTGTAGTAGAGGACCAGGATCTCCGCCATGATCAAAGGATCTCCAGCACTGTTTCCGGCGGCCGTCC
>JACVQI010000071.1 GCA_015661095.1 Gammaproteobacteria bacterium | reverse complement strand
GAAAGGCCAGTTTGGTCAAACGAACTATTCCGCGGCCAAGGCCGGGATGCATGGCTTTACCATGGCACTGGCTCAGGAAGGGGCCCGCAAAGGGGTGACCGTGAATTCGGTCTCGCCCGGTTATGTGGAAACCCGGATGACAGCAGCGGTCAACAAGGATATCTTGAATGCCATCATCAAGACTATTCCCATGGGCCGTTTGGCGACGACCAAGGAGATAGCGCAGGTGGTCGGGTTTCTGTGTCTGGATGAAACCAGCTACGTCACCGGGGCTAACTTACCGGTCAATGGCGGGTTGTATATGAGTTAGGATTTTTAAGAAAGCTCTGAATAAGGCCTTCCTGGCCTTTTCCGAGCCCGCAAAGTAAAAGATGTGACTTTATACTTTGCTCCATTTTTCAATTCTGCTTGGGTTGAATTGAAAAATGCCGGTACATCCAGGTACCGGGCGGAACCCCTGAGTTAATCAGAGGTTCCTTAAGCGAATTATTTCTATAACAAACAGTGTTAGCAGTAACCACAATATTTTTGGAGATCGATAATGGTAGACGACATCATGAAAAATTTTGAAAAATTGAATCAATCCACGATCCAGGCCACGAAAGAACTGATTGAACTGAACGGAAAACTGATGGGCAAGGTTCTGGAAAGCCAGATGGAACTGGCCAATCTCTATATCGAGGGCGGTGAAAAACAATTGGCCGCGACCAAGGGCGCAGCTGACCCGCAGGAATTTGTCACCCGGCAATCGACCATCATGCAGGAATATGCTAATAAACTTGCGCAAGTGACCGAGAGGAATATTAAGCTCGCTCAGGATGCGGGCGTAGAACTCAAGGCCTGGCTGGAGAAGAACATAAAACCCATTAAGTGAAAAGTATAAAGATGAAAGTGTTAAGATTGTTCCCTGCAGGTATCGTCCTCAACCCGCCCTACGGTTACTTGTAACTGTATTTCTATTACTTATTGGCAATCAATATCTTAGTATAATTGATTGTGATTGAGATCAAGATTTTTTAAGCAGGACACAGTAAGCTATATTCTCGATTGTTCGCTCATGACGGGGCGCCGTAAGCATTAAATAACTGTATATGATGAGTAATGAAACTTCCGTACTCAGGGCGGAGGGCCTTGAATGCATCCGCAATGATATGGTCCTGTTCCGGGACTTGTCGCTTGCGGTCTCCAGTGGCGAGGTGTTACAGGTCAAGGGTCCGAATGGCTGCGGCAAAACCAGTCTGTTGCGTATCCTGTGCGGACTGGCGTTACCGAATGAAGGCGTGGTGTACTGGAATGACAAGGACATCCGTGAATACAACGGCGAGTATGTTCAGCATGTGAATTACGTCGGTCATCATAACGGCATCAAGGTGGAACTCACGCCGGCGGAAAATCTGCACGTCAGCAACGCCTTATCGACTACGCACAATGGCGCCTCTCCGGAACAGGCCCTGCAGCAGTTCGGGCTATATGGTTATGAAGACACTCCGGTACGGAAACTGTCTTCCGGCCAGAAGCGGCGTGTCGCCCTGTCGCGCCTGTTATTGACCCATGCCCAGTTGTGGATTCTGGATGAACCTTACACCTCCGTTGATGGTGCCGGCCGGAGTTTCATCGCCGATGTATTGAAGTCACATATGGACGCCGGCGGCATGTTGATCCTGGTGAGCCATGAACCGGTCAGCATCCCCGGTGTGAAGATAAGAGAGATGGCATTGTAATGGGCGCTTACCAGGCATTTACAGCACTCCTGCTCCGCGACCTGAAACTGGGCTTCCGGAACATGGGAGATTTACTTAATCCGCTGTTGTTTTTCCTGATGGTCGTCACCCTGTTTCCACTGGCGCTGGGACCGGAGAAATCCGTATTACAGGAACATGCCCCGGCGGTGATCTGGGTCGCCTCGCTGCTGGCCGCCAGTATTTCCCTGGACACGATGTTCCGTTCCGACATGGAGGATGGATCACTGGAACAAATCCTTTTATCGCCTTACCCTGATATAATCCTGGTCATGGCCAAGATCCTGGCCCACTGGCTGATGACAGGCGCGCCGCTGACGATCTTCGCCTTGTTGCTGAGTGTGCTGCTGTATCTTCCGGGCGCGGCCTATCTGCCGCTGCTGGGAACGCTGTTGCTGGGGACGCCGATATTGAGTATGGTCGGGTCCGTGGCAGTGGCCCTGACTGTCGGTCTGCGCAATGGGGGCATGTTACTTATATTACTGATTTTGCCTTTGTATATGCCGGTGCTGATCTTCGCCATTTCCGCCGTCAATAACGCCATGCGGGGATTGTCGGTGGCAGGTGAATTTTATTTTCTCAGTGGTATGTTGATACTGGCATTGACCCTGGCGCCGTTCGCCACGGCCTATGCCCTGAAAATTCGTATGGGATAATCCTGGAACATTATCATGCTTGGACCAACGATCGATAAATATGCAGCACCGAAAAATGCCTACTCTCTGGCGTTTACCCTGACGCCGTGGTTCGCCTGGATCTCGATCCTGTTGTTCATCGGTGGGATCTATGGCGGTCTGGTTTACGCCCCGCCCGACTATGATCAGGGGGAAAGTTTCCGGATCATCTATGTGCATGTGCCGGCGGCCTGGATGTCCATGTTCGTCTACGTGGTGATGGCAATCGCCGGGGCCTGTGGCCTGATCTGGAAAGTAAAACTGATGGATGCCGTGGCCAGGAGTTGCGCGCCGCTCGGCGCTTCCTTCACCCTGCTGGCCCTGGTGACCGGTTCCATCTGGGGCAAGCCCATGTGGGGCACCTGGTGGGTGTGGGATGCGCGCCTGACTTCGGAATTGATCCTGTTGTTTTTATATCTGGGTTACATGGCCCTGCAATCCTCCATCGACGATCGCCGCACGGCGGCGCGGGCCGGCGCGATCCTGGCGCTGGTCGGTGTGGTGAATATTCCGATTATTCACTTTTCCGTCGAATGGTGGAATACCCTACACCAGGGACCGACGGTGACCAAACTCGATACGCCATCCATCCATGTGACCATGTTGATTCCGCTGTTGATAATGTCCATCGCCTATACGACTTTTTTTATAACGATGTTAATGGTGCGGTTACGGGCCGAAATCCTGGATCAGGAACGCAATACCACCTGGGTACGGGATCTGGTATTGGGAGGTACGGATAAATGAATGAGTTTCTGCACATGGGCGGTTATGCCGCATACGTCTGGTCGGCCTACGGCATCAGCCTGGTAGTGTTGATATTGAACATCATTCTGCCGATCCGGCGCGAGCAAGCGCTGTTGCATACCATTAAAAAGAAACTGCAACGGGAAGCCAGCAAGCCATGAATCCGAAACGACGTAAAATACTGTTCACGGCACTTTTCATTGTGTTGGGTACCGGCACGGCGGTGGGACTGGTGCTGATGGCGTTTCAGCAGAACCTGTTATATTTTTACAGCCCCATGCAGGTGAAAAACGGTGAGGCACCCACCTCCCGCAATTTCCGCATCGGAGGGCTGGTGATCAACGGCAGCGTCAAACGCGACCAGCAAAGCCTCGCGGTTGAGTTTGACCTGACTGATACCGTCGAGAACATCACGGTGACCTATGCCGGTATCCTGCCGGACCTGTTCCGCGAGGGACAGGGGATCATCGCCAATGGCCGGTTGAACCAGAACGGAATTTTTGAAGCCGACGAAGTGCTGGCCAAACATGATGAGAACTATATGCCACCGGAAGTCGCGGATGCGATTAAAAAAGCTGGGGGTACCATACCGTCCAATCATCTGAAGGAACAACAACCATGATCCCCGAACTGGGTCACTTCGCGCTCATCCTCGCCTTATGTATGGCACTGGTGCAGACCATCCTGCCGTTAGTCGGCGCGGCCAGGGGGAAGTTGGGCTGGGTCATACTGGCGACACCGGCGGCACGGGCGCAATGTCTGTTCATGAGTCTGGCCTTTGGTTTGCTGACTTACTCGTTTATCGTTAATGATTTTTCCCTGGCCTATGTGGCCAATAATTCCAATTCCAGTCTGCCGCTGCAATACCGGATCTCCGCGGTGTGGGGCGCCCATGAAGGTTCATTATTATTATGGGCCCAGATCCTGTCGTTCTGGACCGTCGCCGTTACCATTTTCAGCCGCAGCCTCACGCTGATCTTTCGCGGCCGCGTGATCGCCATCATGGGTCTGGTCAGTACCGGTTTTATCCTGTTCATGCTGGCGACCTCCAATCCTTTCGCCCGTTTGTTTCCCGTGCCTGTGGATGGTGGTGATTTGAATCCTCTGTTACAGGATCCCGGTCTGATCATTCATCCACCCATGCTCTACACGGGTTATGTCGGCTTCTCGGTGGTATTCGCTTTTGCCGTGGCCGCCTTGCTGGGCGGTCAACTGGATTCCGCCTGGGCCCGGTGGTCGCGGCCGTGGACCGTAGTAGCCTGGGTATTTCTGTCCCTGGGGATCACGCTCGGCAGCTGGTGGGCCTATTATGAATTGGGTTGGGGCGGCTGGTGGTTCTGGGACCCGGTTGAGAATGCCTCCTTCATGCCGTGGCTGGTGGGCACCGCCTTGATTCATTCCCTGGCTGCCACGGAAAAACGTGGTGTTTTTAAAAACTGGACGGTACTGCTGGCTATCTGTGCCTTTGCGCTAAGTTTACTGGGTACCTTCCTGGTTCGTTCCGGCGTACTCACATCGGTCCATGCCTTTGCCACGGATCCGGCACGCGGTGTCTTCATTCTGGCGTTGCTGGTGATTTATATCGGTGGCGCCTTGACGTTATATGCCTGGCGCGCCCCAGGTATGGCCAAAGGTAATAGTTTTGAACTGGTATCCAAAGAGACATTTCTGCTGATTAACAGTGTCTGCCTTACTATCGCCATGGCCACCGTGTTATTGGGTACGGTTTATCCTATCTTTACCGAGGCCTTCTCGCTGGGGAAGATCTCTGTCGGCGCGCCTTATTTTAATACGGTATTCATTCCCCTGATGCTACCCTCCGCCGTCTTCATGGCCTTCGGTGTCATGGCGCGCTGGCGCGCCGATACTGTCGCGCGTTTGTGGCAGCAGCTGAAATATATCTGTATCGGCAGTCTGGTCGTCGGCGCGCTGTTAACCTTCATGCTGATGGAACAGGTTTTCATCTATACTGCTCTGGCCGTAATTTTGTCCTTATGGATAACTGCAGCGACCTTGCTGGCGGTTTATGAACGGCTGCGCCATCAGCCTGGCCTGAGCGGTCTATCAACGGGCTTTATCGGCATGTCGCTCGCGCATATCGGTTTCGCCATCAGTATTATTGGGATCAGCATGACCAGTTACTACAGCAGCGAGACGCATACGCGTATAGGGCTGGGCGACAGTGTAAAACTGGCCGGTTATGAGTTCCAGCTGGAACAACTACGGGATGTAAGCGGGCCGAATTATCAGGCCACCGAAGCCGTGGTGCAGGTATTGCGGGACGGCAAGCAGATTACCACGCTGCATTCCCAGAAACGGATGTATCCGGTGCGCGGCATGCCCATGACCGAAGCGGGTATCGACGCGGGACTGTTCCGGGACCTGTATTTTTCGCTGGGAGAAGCGCTGGATAACAAGGACTGGAGTGTGCGCATCTATTACCGGCCGTTCGTCCGCTGGATCTGGCTGGGCGGACTGTTCATGGTAGTCGGTGGCTTGCTGGCCGCCGCCGACCGCCGCTATCGCCTGTCCGTCCGGCGCAAGGCAACGCAGTTCGCCGGGAACGGCGTCATGCCGGGAGTGGCGTCATGATTAAATATCTGGTACCGATGATTATCTTTGTGATGCTCACCGGATTATTTCTGTCCGGACTGCACAAGGGTGATCCCACAGTGGTACCGTCACCATTAATCGGCAAACCTGTCCCTGCCTTTGTGCTGCCGCGACTGGATGATGTCCAGGCTAACCTGACGGACCAGGACCTGAAGGGCAAGGTGGTGTTATTGAATGTCTGGGGATCATACTGTATTCCCTGCCGGCAGGAACACCCGCTGTTCATGGAACTGGCCAAACAAAAAGTGGTTGCTATCTACGGGCTCAATTATGCCGATGTGCGGACCGACGCCCTGGACTGGCTCAAGCAATTAGGCAATCCCTTCGTCATGAGCGCCTTCGATGAAGAACGGCGTGTGAGTATCGATTTCGGTGTCTATGGCGTGCCGGAAACCTACGTGATCGATAAAGACGGCATCATCCGCTACAAGAAAGTCGGTGTAATTTCCGAGGAACTGCTGGCGGAAACGATTCTGCCGCTGATCGAAGAACTCAAAAAACAAATGTAGGTTGGTGTTGAGCGTAGCGAAACCCAACATTATTAAAAACAGCAATAAGCCACAAGCTACAAGTAAAAAGTGAAAAAGTATCTTTTAATCCATTCCAGAGTACTGTCAGCAATTTTCATGCTGATCATCCTATTGCCGGCACAGGCCGCGGATATACCATTGGAGTTCGACACACCGGAGCAGCAGCAGCGTTATCAACATTTGATCGAGGAGTTGCGCTGTCTGGTTTGCCAGAACCAGAATCTGGCGGATTCCCACGCCGATCTCGCGCAGGATCTGCGCGAGGAAGTTTACGAAATGGTGCAGGACGGCAAAGCCAACGAAGACATCGTCGGCTTTCTGGTGGCGCGTTATGGCGACTTCGTCCTGTACCGGCCGCCGGTAAAGCTATCGACCTGGCTGCTCTGGTTCGCACCGTTTATCCTGTTGCTGACTGGTATCTTCGTGGTGTTTCGGTTCGCGCGCGCCCGGATGCAAGTTCCGCCACAGCAGCTCAGCGCGGCGGAACAATCGCAACTGACACAATTGTTAAAAGAGGAGAACAAAGACTGATGGTCGTATTCTGGAGTCTGGTCACCTGCATGCTGCTGGTTGCGTTGCTGGTCATCGTCCGGCATCTGGTTGTCACTCGCCAGGTTGGTCATGACTCCACCGAAAGTTCGGTATTGGCGATCTTCAAACAGCGCCTGCAGGAACTGGAACGGGAGCAGCAGGCCGGACTTATCAGCGCTGAGCAACTGCAAACAGTCAAACTGGAAATGGAAAAAAACCTGCTGGATGAAGTGAATGTCCCCGCCGGCGAGGCCGTGACCCAGTCATTACGAATCCCGCCCGACTGGAAAACTACCGGTGTGGTATTGATCCTGATCCCGGCCCTGGCCATCGGCCTGTATTTCCAGCTGGGCCAGCCGGGGATCATCGACGCCCTGCAATTGGCTTCCGTCCATGGTTCCGCGAACGGTCAGGAACAAATGGCCTCGATCGAGCAGATGGTGGATCAACTGGCGGCGCGCCTGCAGAACAGTCCGGATGATGTCGAGGGCTGGACGATGCTGGCCAGGTCCTACAAGGTACTGGGCCGTCACGCCGACGCCGTCACGGCCTATGAACACTTGTACACCCTGACTGGCGATGAACCCGGCGTGTTGTTGCAATATGCCGATACCCTGGCCATGGCCAACGGCAACCGCATGTCCGGCAAGCCGGCAGAACTGGTGCAAAAGGCGCTGGCTCTGAGTCCTGATGACACCATGGGTTTATGGCTGGCCGGCATGGCCGCCAGGGAACAGGGAGATAATAAGTCAGCCCTGGAGTACTGGCAGCGTTTGCTGCCGCAAGTAAAGGATGATGCGGAGTCCTATCAGGAGGTTACCCAATTGATCCACAGCGCCCAACAGGATCTCGGTCTGCCGGTCGCCGCGGCGGAAGAGCAATCACCAGCCCCGACTCAATCAACGGCAGTCGGTGCTAAAGGCATCAGGGTCAAGGTGACATTGGCGGCGGAATTAGCCGGTAAGGTCAACCCTGAAGATGCATTGTTCGTGTTCGCGCGGGCCAGCAATGGCCCACCAATGCCTCTGGCCGCTGCGAAAAAACAGGTGAAGGATCTGCCGCTGGATATCGTTCTGGACGATGCGCTGGCAATGATGCCCGAATTAAAAATTTCGGGATATGACAGTGTGCAGATCAATGCCCGCATTTCAAAATCCGGGGCGCCGACGGAAAGCAGCGGTGATCTGGTGGCGTCAGCCGTTAACGCTACACCGGGGCAGGAGCAAACCGTGGAATTGCTGATCGAATCAGTTGTCCCCTGAGTCGGATTGTCTCCACTACCGGGAACAAAATGATTTCATATATTCGATGCCCGGCGCCATCACGGTGCGCCAGGCGCGATTGACATGATCATCGTATTTTGGATCTTTTTCGCTGACGGTTTCCAGAAGACAGTCCAGCCAGATGTCATAATAGGCTGATGGCAAATCCAGCTTGTCCCTGCCGTGCAGTTTGGAGATGAAATCGAGCTCGTCGGTGGGTTCCAGAGTCGCTGAAAAAGCCGTCACATGGGTAATCGATTGCATGAGCATTTTAACCTGTCTATCCATATCCGTACGGGCAAACAACCTGGAGATATCCGGACCCCTGGCGATGAGTTTTTTATAGAATAGTTCGAAGAAACCATAGAAATCCGGAACGATTGCCCGTTGATAGCTGACTTTAAACAGGTTCCTGAGCATTACCATAGATACTATCCAATAGCTCCTTCGTTTTCCGGGTTACATAAAATAGTCATAATCATGTAATCACCAGCCAGACTTCAGCGAAGTTACAGGTTAAGTCTGTCTACTTAACGGGATTTTATTTATGCTGGCACTGAACCCTGAGTGTTTTTGATCGGGATCAAGCGGAGGCAAGCTACCAAGTTTATATTTAGAAAGCAAATACAGAATAAAAACCAGAGTTGATTTAACTATGAGCATAAAAGTATTTTTTACGGTGTTCTTTGCCGTGTTTCTGGCGGAACTGGGGGATAAAACCCAACTGGCGACGATGCTGTTTGCCGCGGAC
>JACVQI010000261.1 GCA_015661095.1 Gammaproteobacteria bacterium | reverse complement strand
CATTGATGCCGGGGCGACCGATATCCGGATCGATATTGATAATGATGGTATCGGCCTGATTCGGGTGCGGGATAACGGTCATGGTATACACAAGGACGATCTGGAACTGGCGCTACTCAGTCATGCTACCAGTAAAATCCGCCAGCAATCGGACCTTCACCATATTACCAGTCTGGGCTTTCGCGGTGAGGCCTTGTCCAGCATTGCCTCGGTTGCGCAATTTCAGTTGACTTCAAGGCAGCAGGGGGTGGAGCAGGCCTGGCAAATCTGGAAGGACCCGTTTTCCAGCGCGAATGAACTGAAACCGGCCTCGCATCCCGTCGGCACAACGGTGGAAGTCAAAAATCTGTTCTATGCGACCCCGGCCCGGCGTAAATTTCTCAAATCCGGGAAAACAGAATTTCTGCACATCCTGGAAATGGTGCGTCGTATAGCCATGAGTCGGTTCATTGTCAGCATCCGGCTGCTGCATAACGACAAACAACTGTTTCATTGCCGGGCGGACCCTGCGGACCCTGGCACCTTGATCAAATCCGTGCTGGGAACGGATTTCGGTGGTAACGCCCGGCGCCTGGACTTCACGGCCGGTGATATGCGGCTATGGGGCTGGCTGGGGACAGCGGCCATGGCTCGCAGCCAGATGGATCGCCAGTATTTGTATTTCAACGGCCGGATGATACGCGACAAACAAATCAACCACGCCATACGCATGGCTTATGCTGATTCTTTACCCCCCGGCCGGTATCCGATCTATGTGTTGTATCTGGAGGCGCCCCCGACCGCGGCGGATGTCAATGTGCATCCGACCAAACATGAAATCCGTTTTAAACGTTCCCGCGACGTTCATGATTTTATTTACAGCGCTCTCAGGCAAACACTCGATCAGGAACTGTCCCCGGTCAGTGACAGTGGTGGTATTACTGGCGTTGGAGCCAAGCCGGGATCATTCACAACTTATCCGCGTTCACCGGGCGTTAGCGAAGTCAGGGAACCACCGCATTATTACCGGTTGTTATCGGCTGTAACCCCTGCCGGTAACGAAAGCATTGACACGACCGCCCTGGGATCGCCGTTAGTGCAACTCCATGATCGGTTTCTGATTGCAAAACGTGGTCATGATTTTTTGCTGCTGGATATTCATGCGGCCCGGCGTCAGCTGATCAAAACAAAAATGTCTGCGGTTACACATGAGACACCGGCGCTAGACCGGCCGCTGCTGGTACCCGTGACCATGCCGGTAGCCGCCGCCGATGCCGATCTTATTGAAAAACTCGGCCACCTGCTCAGCCACTATGGACTGACGCTGGCCAGACATGCACCGGCAGCCATCATTATTCGTAGCATTCCGGCCATCTTGCCGGAGGTGGAGCTCCAGCCATTGGTGCGGGACATTCTGGCAGTATTTAAAAATGTACAGGACCTGCAATCCCTGCATGATTCACTGGTCGCAGTGTTCGAAGCCCATGCCTGTGACGGTCTGCCAGGCAAAATGACCATGAATGACATGCAACAGTTATTGCACGCGCTGGCTGCCTCTGGCTGCGATACCGGCGCTGCCGATAGTCCCGGAGTCTGGACGACATTGACTATTGAAACCCTGGCGAGGCTGCTGTCGTCATCGTGAAGACCAAGTCACCAGTGGTCTTCATCATGGGGCCGACAGCCGGCGGCAAAACCGCTCTGGCGGTGGAATTATGTCAACAGCTGCCGTTCGGGATTATCAGTGTCGATTCCGCCATGATTTATCGGGGTATGAATATAGGTACCGCCAAACCCGGCCCGGAAATCTTACAAATCGCACCGCATCGTCTGATCGATATCTGTGATGCCGCGGAAATCTATTCAGCCGGCAGGTTTCGACTGGATGCCTTGCAGGCCATCGAGGAAGTCCGCAGACTGGGAAAAATTCCGTTATTGGTAGGGGGCACAGGATTATATTTCCGAGCGCTGGAGCAGGGAATTTCCGCTTTGCCAGCCGCCGATCCAGTAATTCGCGAAAGACTGGAACGGGAAGCCAGCGTTATCGGCTGGCGGGCCATGCATCAGCGCCTGGCCGGCATCGATCCGGAATCAGCTGAACGTATCCACCCCAACGACCCGCAACGCATCCAGCGTGCGTTGGAACTGTTTGAAATTACGGGCAAATCCCGATCGGCCCTGTTTGCGGTTGGTGGCGAACAACCCCTGCCTTTTCAGGTTTATAAATTCATTATCGCCCCGGTGGAACGCGGTATTATCCATGAGCGGGCCAAACAGCGGTTTTTACGCATGTTGGAACTGGGCTTGGTCGATGAGGTGCGGGGATTTTATCAACGAGCAGACATGCATGCGGCCTTGCCATCCATGCGCATGGTTGGCTACCGGCAGGTGTGGCGCTATCTTGCGAGTATCATTTCATATCAGCAGATGCAGGAGCATGCAATCGTGGCGACGCGGCAACTGGCGAAACGCCAGTTGACCTGGCTGCGATCGGAACAAAATGGGGTATGGCTGGATGCTACCGACCCGGATCTTCTGAACAAGGCCTTGAAATACCTGCAAAAAGATCGGAATATCAGCGCCAAAGTGTAATATAATTAGCGTATCTTCAGGGCAATTCTTGAGTTGCAAACTATAAATACAAACATAATAACAAGAAGGAGAATAACACTATGAGTAAGGGTCACTCTTTGCAGGATCCATTTCTTAATGCTTTAAGAAAGGAAAGGATCCCGGTATCGATATATCTGGTAAACGGAATTAAATTACAAGGCCAGGTGGAATCCTTTGATCAGTTTGTGGTGTTGCTTAAAAATTCAGTCAGTCAACTGGTGTACAAACATGCTATTTCGACCATCGTCCCCGCCCGTTACGTCAAGTTGCCGCGAACGGATGAAGAAGGTGGTGTCGGCGAGGAAGCGTGACAGCCATAAAATGGTTTCCGGGTCAGTGATTTGAGAACACCGGTAACTGGCGGCGAATCC
>JACVQI010000070.1 GCA_015661095.1 Gammaproteobacteria bacterium | reverse complement strand
GGTTGGATTGAATTTCTCGACATTTAAAAATATCTAATCGGGGATAACGATCAAACATGAGATTAATGATTTATATCTTTTTAGCTATTATTTTTCTTTTCTCTGTGCCTCTGTGTTTAATTTAAGGTCTTCGTTTGCCGATGAGATTATATTTGCGTAGCAGTCCACGTAGCTGGTGATAAGTCAGTCCGAGTGCCCTGGCGGTTCGGCCCTGATGGTTATGGTATTTCCCCAACGTAGTCTGCAACAACTGCTGACCAAATGTGTCCATTTGTTCAGTGAAATCCGGTTCGGTTGCAGGCGCCGCCGCGGTTAAGGTTTTATTGGGATGCGCCGCTTTGACCTCGCTTTCCTGATAGGGCGATAGAAACGGATCAATAATAATCTCGGCCACCGGGTGTGATGGCTCAGTCCAGCGGTAGACCGACCTTTCAATGACATTCTTGAGTTCCCGGATATTCCCCGGCCAGGTATGGCTATAGAGCGATTGCATGGCGGCTTCCGTAAAACCGGGAAAATAGTCCCAGCCGAGTTCCCGGCACATTTGCACGGCAAAATGCTGGGCCAGTTCCGGAATATCTTCCAGCCGATAACGCAGGGGTGGAACATGGATAACATCAAAGTTGAGCCGGTCCAGTAAATCCTTGCGGAATTGATTTGCGTCAGCAAGTTGTCTCAGGTCGATATTGGTCGCCGCCACCACGCGCACATCCGTTTGTAATGTCTGCTGGCCGCCCAGTCGTTCAAACTCGCCATACTCAATCAAACGTAACACCTTCTCCTGGACCCGCGACGACATGGTGCCCACCTCATCCAGAAACAGGGTGCCACCATCAGCCCGCTCGAAACGGCCATGATGAACACGGTTGGCGCCGGTGAACGCTCCGGATTCGTGACCATACAGTTCTGATTCCAGCAGTTGCTCGCTGATGGCAGCGCAATTTACTTTTAAAAAGGGTTTGTCCCAGCGCGTTGACAGGAAATGCGTACGCTCGGCGATCAATTCCTTGCCCGTACCCCGTTCCCCGATAATCAATACCGGCCGGTTGATGGGTGCCAGACGGGACACCTGTTCGAGGGCAATGGACAGAGTTGAGGAATGACCGATGATATTCTCAGTGAGTTTAATCATGAGTAAAATATACTAAAATATATGTATAAAGTGCTAAATATTTAGCAATTATTACTAATTTGATTGTTATAAAACTTATAGAGTAGAAAATTTTACTTATAAAACAGGTGGTTATAATTCTGGCATGAATGCTGATATAGAACACCGTAAACCTGTCCAGTCGCCCGTTAAGCGGCGGAGAAGTTTGAACAAGACAATCGCTGAACTAAGTGGAGAAAGATAATGGGTATATTTTCAAGAATGGCGGACATCATTAATTCCAATCTTAATGCATTACTGGACAAGGCCGAGGACCCGCAGAAGCTGATCCAGTTGATTATCCAGGAGATGGAGGACACGCTGGTTGAGGTGCGCAGTTCCTCGGTCAAGGTTCTGGCTGATCGGAAGACGGCGAAACGGCGGATCCTGCAATTGCAGAAGAATGTGGATGAATGGGACAACAAGGCGAGAATCGCCGTACAGAAGGGCCGTGAAGACCTGGCCCGGGCCGCTTTATATGAAAAACAGACACAGGCGGATGAGATCCGCACCATTGAAACCGAACTGGCCGCACTGGATGAACACATTGAACAACTGGATAAGGAGATCGAGCAGCTGCAGCAGAAACTGAACGATGCCCGGGCCAAACAAAAAACCCTGAGCATGCGCAGTAAGACCGTCGAATCCCGCCTGAAAGTGAAGACGCAGATTAACCGGGATTCGATCACCGATGCGTTCGCCCGTTATGAAGGCATGGAGCGCCGGATGGACCGGCTGGAGGGGCAGATCGACTCGATGGATCTTGGAAAAGGCGCTGGCGGAGATGTACAGTCACAGTTTGATGCATTACTGAATAATGACAAAATCAATGATGAACTGTCGCGATTGAAACTAGAGCTGTCCGCGGATAATGCAAACAAAGGCTGACTCCAGCGGACGTAAACACTGGCTGGAACCTGATTATGAATTTCTACAGTTAATATTAAGGATACGGCAATGAACTTTTTTACATTTTTATTCGTACCGATGATTATCTTTCTCGTCGTTGTTGCGCCGGTCTGGATAGTCATGCATTACCGACACGTGAATCGTTCATCACAATCCCTGAACGAGGAAGATCGGGAAAACATCGATTCCATGCTGGCGACAATAGACAAGCTGCAGGATCGTATCCAGGCGCTGGAATCGTTGCTCGACACTGACCAACCGAGCTGGCGCAATCCAGCCCAGACCCATACGAAAGTATCAGGGGAGTAATAACATGCGTTCATATCACAAAACACATCGAGGATTCACGCGCGGTCGCCGCAGTGGCTGGGGCAAGAATCTGTATCGCAACACCGAAGCCGGCATTATCGCCGGAGTCTGTGCCGGCCTGGGCGATCATTTTGAAATCGATCACTGGGTCATGCGCCTGATCTTTATCGGCGCATTCCTGTTCACTGGTCCCTACACGATACTGGCCTATATCATCTTCTGGTTTATCCTGGCGCCGCGTAAATCTGAATATAGTGAGGAATATATGGAATACGACGAACAGCGCAAAGTTTATCGACCGCGAAATATTTTCCGCTATGGTGACGATGTCAGCACCCGTGTGATGCGGGCCAATGAACGCCTGAAGGCCGCCCTGCGGCGAGTCGAAGCCATAGAAGCTTACGTCACTTCCAAGCGTTACGACTTCGACAGGGAATTTTCCAAAATCTCAAAATAAAAATAATTGAATCGTTGCTTGATTCTTGTAAATTAGGTGTTATAGTTATATATAACACTGTATCAGGGCACGAATACAAGCGTAATAACTGGCTTGATGTATCACATGAGATATCGAACTAAATATATTACAAAACAATTAGATACAGGATAATTAACATGAAGGTATTACACAACTTTTGCTTGATTGCCAGTTTAACATTGGTGGCAGCTGCGGGCCGGGCAGAGACGGTGACCAAAAGCGTGCCGCTGACCCCGGATATCGTTCGGGTGTATCTCAATGGTTCCCATGAACTGTACCTGACCCAGGGCGAGGAGGAATATGTCAAGCTCACCACAACCGCGGATTTGTTACCCCGTGTCGAGGCCAGGGTCAAGGGTAAGGGGCTGTATCTCGGGAAAGAAGGTGAATGGCGTAACAACGATTGGCAATCTTCAGATCCTGATATGAAGGTCAGATTCGATGTGCAATTGCGGCATATCGATTCGGTCCGTCTGCGTGGTTCCGGCAACGCGAATATCAGCAATCTTGTAGCAGGAAGGTTGAAAATCATCCAGGCTGGCAGCGGCAAGATTACCGCCGGGACGATAAAGGCGGATGCGATCACTGTTGAGATGGCGGGCAGCGGGGATTTTCAGAGCGACAGTATCGAAGCGACGGATCTGGAGGTGCAGATAAACGGGTCAGGCAAGGTTGATGTTACCCGGGTGCAGGCAGGGAACGTGGAGATCGCTATCGCCGGTTCCGGTGATGTGAAGCTGGCTGATCTGACTGCAGGACAACTGGCGACCGAAATTTCTGGTTCGGCGGATATCGATATTTCCGGCCGGGTAACGAAACAGGAACTGGAAATCAATGGTTCCGGTGACTATCGGGCCGCTGACCTTGTGTCTGAATTCGCGGATATCGAGATTCGGGGCAGCGGTGACGTCGAAATCAACGTCCGGCAAAACCTGACGGCAGAGACTATGCGCGGGTCTGAATTGATTTACTACTCGGCTCCGGATCTGGCCATCGACATCAGTGGCCAGGGCAAACATCGTAATGCGGGCAGACGCGGGGATAAATAGTGTTTTGACGGATATCTGGAACGACAGTGCACCGATATACCAGCAATTACGCGATCGCATCATCGCCATGATCATCGACGGTGAATTGAAGGAAGGCGAAGCCGTGCCTTCGGTGCGCCAGGTGGCCAGCGATTTCCGGATCAATCATCTGACGGTGGCCAAGGCCTATCAGGAATTGATGGCCGACGGGCTGCTGGAGAAACGAAGGGGGATAGGCATGTTTGTATTGAACGGGGCACAAGAAAAATTACTGAAAAATGAGCAGGAAAAATTCCTGCATGACGAGTTTCCGAAGCTGTTGAAACGCATCCGGACACTGGGGATCAGCAAGCAACGGATTATCGAGATGATTAGTAAAATGATGCAAGGGGAGGATTGATGACTGCGATAGTACAGGCAAGCGGGATCGTCAAGCGTTACGGGGACATGCTGGCGCTCAATAATGTCAACCTTGATATCGAACCCGGCAAAATCGTCGGTTTGATAGGACTGAATGGCGCCGGTAAAACCACGCTGTTGAAATGTCTGCTGGGTCTGGCTGCCTGTGACGGCGAGATCCAGATCCTGGGCTTCGACCCGGTCCGGCAACGGACCCGTATGCTGGAAGAGGTCTGTTTCATTGCCGATACCGCCATTCTACCGCGCTGGTTGAAGGTCAGTCAGGCCCTGGAATATCTGGAACACGTACATCCCCGTTTTAACCGTGAACTGGCAGAAACCTTTTTAAAGACGACCGTGATCAAACCCGACAGCACCATCAAACAGTTGTCGAAAGGCATGATTACCCAACTGCACCTGGCCCTGGTGATGGCCATCGACGCGCGCCTGTTGATCCTGGATGAGCCGACGCTGGGCCTGGATATCCTGTACCGGAAGCAGTTTTATACCAGATTGATACATGATTACTTCGATCACGAACGCACCATACTGGTGACCACGCATCAGGTGGAGGAAATCGAATCCTTGTTGACGGATTTGTTGTTCATCCGCGATGGCAGCCTGGTCCTGAAAGCCAGCATGGATGAACTGCCGGGGTTGTTTATCGAGGTGCACTGCCGCAAGGATCAGCTGGAACGGGCACGGGCGCTGGGGCCGTTGAACGAACGCCCACTGCTGGGCGGCTATGCTTTTATTTTTGAAAACCGCGACCGGGCGGAGCTTGAATCATTAGGTGAACTGCGCACACCCGGCGTGGCTGATTTGTTCGTGGCGAAAATGCAGGGCAAGGGGGGCGTATGATGCGAACCTATCTGGCAGGTGTGCAACGCGAGTTTTGGGAGAACCAGGGTTCATTCATCTATTTACCGCTGGTGATAACCGCCTTACTGCTGGTCGTCTGCAGTTATATCGTCATCAGGCATGCCTCGCCCGATTCGCAGTTTGGCATGGGCGTGTTTGGACAGTTTTCCAGTGGTGATACGGCAGTAGGGGACGTCTCCGGTGAGGGGACACCAGTTCCGGCTGGCGCGGCAGAGGCCCCGGTCGAATATATCGTCGACTTCGAAAAAGGTGCACTGGCACCGGTGCCAGGAGGGAGTTCGGATAAGGAGTTCAATGGTAATGGAGAGATGGACCTTAATGATATTTTGCATGGAATCCATCTGCTATTTATAAATATCATGGGAATTGCCCTGATCGCCTACCTGTTGAATACTCTGTATTCAGATCGTGAAGATCGATCCATCCTGTTCTGGAAATCGCTGCCGGTATCGGAAACCCGCAACGTCCTCACGAAATTATTTGTCGCGGTGATCGCGGTCCCGGTACTGGCTACCGTAATCTCCTGGCTGGCCCAGATTGGTTATGTGGTACTCGCATTGATATTTGCCTATCGCCTCGATCTCAATCCCTGGACGGCGGTCTGGTCACGACTGGATCTTCTGCAGGCATTCTTCAATGAGATTGTTTTTGTATTGTGGGTGGGGTTCTGGATGCTGCCCTTTACCGCCTGGTTGCTGATCGCATCAGCCTGGGCCAGACGGGTGCCATTCCTGATTGCGATCTTGCCCTTTGTGGTGGTAATCATCTTCGAAAAACTGTTATTCGATACCTCGATTATCGCCGGCTTGCTCGCGGAACAGTTCCAAATCGTTTCGATCCAGATGGGTAATTTTATGCAGGAAACCGCAACAGATATCCAGCGTGGGACGATCGATCTGGCCCTGGCGGTGCCGAGAATGATAACGGGTCTGCTCATTGCCGGCGTGCTGCTACCAGCGACCATCTGGCTGCGCAACCACCGGTTTGAAATCTGAATGCATTACATATTTTCGTGGGCGTATCAAATCGCAATGGTTCTCCCTGGTAACCGCGGCAGTTGGGGTTTGCACCCGGAAAATCCTGCTGCCGCGGATACCTTTTATAAAGTTTTTTGGCATGTCGCAATTAGAACCGGGCATAAAGCGTGTTTAATAAAGATATGTTGACTTGGTATACTGGGGCCAGTTGTATAACTTCATTCACCAATAATTAAAAAATCTGATTTCCGGCTGGCTGCAACCTGGCAGAAATCGAGGAGCGATGCAGAGAGATGGACAGTTTTATCGTAGCTGAAAACCTGGGACACGTTTATCGGGGTGGCACGGTCGCCCTGGATGATGTGAATCTGAATATTGGCACCGGTCTGTTTGGGTTGCTCGGCTCCAACGGCGCTGGCAAAAGTACCTTCATGCGGATCATCTGCACCCTGCTGGTGCCAACCCAGGGCCGGGTTACTGTAGGCGGGCTGGATGTGGTAACGGACCGCAGGGAAGTTCGTAAACTGTTCGGCTATCTACCGCAGGAATTCGGAGCCTGGCGTCTGCAACGAGTGGAGGAAGTGCTGGATACCCTGGCACTGCTCTCTGGCCTGGAGGATACCAGCACCCGTAAACAACGCATCGCGTCAGTACTGGCGGCCGTAGGGCTGGAGAAGGTCGCGGATCGTAAAGTGAAACAGTTGTCCGGCGGCATGCTGCGCCGGCTCGGTGTGGCGCAGGCCCTGGTGCATGAACCCAGGGTACTGATTATGGACGAACCGACGGTGGGTCTCGATCCGGAGGAACGCCTGCGTTTCCGGCAACTGATGACGGATCTCAGCCGGGATCGCGTCATCCTGCTCTCAACTCATATCGTCGCCGATCTGGGCTCGGGCTGTTCTGATCTGGCATTGATCGATCACGGCCAGCTCCAGTTTCGCGGTGCTCCGTCCGAACTGGTCGCGCTCGCCCGGAACAAGGTCTGTGAAGTTACGGTCACCGAGATCGCGGAAGCGGATGTGTCGACTCGTATGGAGGTCGTGGCCAGGACGGTCAGGAATGGTACAGTTACTCTGCGCGGTGTGATCAAGGACGGCGTCGTTCCGGGCGCCAGGATCGTCGAAGACATCACTCTCGAAGAGGCCTATCTTGCTTTTATGACGGGCCGCGGCCGTCGTGTCGAAGTATTGGAAATTGCTGATAACTAAGCTAACGGGAACCTGGGGAGAATATAGTATGATCAACTTGCGCAAAGTTTGGGTAGTCGCACAAACCGAGGGCCGGCTGACACGGCGGCTGACGCGCTATTGGGTGTTTCTCGTACTGGCCTATGGTGTCGGCCTGCTGGCATTTTTTTATTACAGCGCCATCCATGCGTTCGTTTCAGCCTTCTCCTCCACTGTCGGTCTGCTTAATCCGCGGTACCTGGTCAGCGCCATAGGCACCGTCTATCTGACCGGATTTTCCATCGGCATAGTCTTTCTCGGGTTTGACGTTCGTGCCCGTGACGTGCGTGAGAATATCGATGAGGTGCTGGATGCCCGGCCCCTGACCAACCTGGAGCTGGTCGCGGGCAGGTTTATCGGCCTGTTATTGAGCGCCTGGATCCCGGTAGTCGGACTGGTCCTGCTGCTGCAGGCACTGGGTTGGTTGTTGCCTTTATTGGGCTCGCCCGTGGGTAAAACCATAGAACCTGTTTCTCTGATCGCTTTTGTGTTCGCCATGGCGATTCCGGGCATGGCCTTCAGCTTCGCGCTGGTATTCCTGATCACGCTGCTGGTCCGTCACCGGTTGATCGCCGCCTTGCTGTCAGTAGGATTGCTGGCCGGAATGTACTGGGCCGTCATCGTCTGGCCCGCAATCTGGGTGCCCTATGTGGATTTTCTGGGACTGACGGCGGTGGGATTCCCTTCGGATATCGTGCCCAGCATGATGCGGCCGGATGGTGGATGGTTGCAGCGTATCGGTTTCTTCATTGTCGCACTGGGTCTGGTGGGGATGGCGGCGGTCATACATCCCAGACTGGATGCCGGAAAGATCAAACTCGCCGCCGCTGTATCGGCGTGCGTGTTGGCCGTCGGCCTGTTAGCGCTGTTCGGCTCGGCGCAGCAGCGGGCCGGCAACCTCGCCCGTATGGAACATTGGACCAGCGCCCATGCCGCCAGGGTCGCGGAGCCTGTGCCTGATATCCAGAAAATTACCGCATCGGTAAACATCGATCCGGGCAGGGATCTGGCAGTCACGCTGCAGCTGCAACTGCAAGCTCCGCCGGAGCACGATCTGGACCATCTCCTGTTGACGCTGAATCCCGGACTGTCAGTGGATCGGGCCGTGGCCGCCGATAGTGGAACCCTGGCGATGACGCATGTGGATGGTCTGCTCGAGATCAAACTGAACCGGACGCTGCGGGCCGGTGAGAGCATGAGTCTGGAGCTGGCATATCACGGGCTACCGGAGGTTAGATTCGCTTATCTCGATAGCGCGCTGAAACTCGAAAACCTGAAAGCGACAGATGCCCAGGTGGGCATCCTCGGTTATGAACCGGGGATCTTCGACCGGCGTTATGTGGCGCTCATGCCCGGTATCTACTGGCTGCCTGCCGCGGGTGTCGATACCGGCCGGGAGGATGCCCGCCAGCGGCCGCGGGATTATTTTTCCCTTGATCTCGAAGTACAGGTACCGTCCGCCTGGACCGTGGCGGGTCCCGGCAAGCGGGAGTCTCTGGGTACGGAGCAGGATAAGACAAAGTATCGCTTTGCGCC